>JACCRW010000128.1 GCA_013813345.1 Actinomycetota bacterium | reverse complement strand
GCCCACTCGGTGCCCTCGAGCGCCTTGTTCGCGTTGTCGACGTAGGCCTGGTGGTGCTTGTCGTGGTGGATCCGCATCGTCTGCTCGTCGATCGTCGGCTCGAGCGCGGCGTAGTCGTAGGGCAAGTCGGGCAGGCTGAGCGCCATCGGAAGCTCCTCTGTCGATTCGCAAGGGCGCCCGAAGGATATGCTCCGCGCCGTTCCCGTTGCGTCCGAAGCCCTGGAGGTCCGCAATGCCGAGGTACGAGGAGATCAGACCCCGCGAGCTGAAGCCGGCGCTCCTCGAGCTCGACGGCATCTCCCGCGCGTCGGTCGAGGCCCACTACAAGCTCTACGAGGGGTACGTCGGCAAGCGGAACGAGATCCTCGGCAAGCTCGCGGCCGCCGACCTCGGCAGCGCGAACCAGGTCTACTCGGAGCTTCGCGCGCTCAAGGTCGAGCTCTCGTTCGCGATCGGCGGGATCAAGAACCACGAGGTCTACTTCGAGCACCTCGGCGGCGATGGCGGCGATCCGAGCGGGGCGATCGCTGGCCTGATCGCGCGGGACTTCGGCTCGGCCGAGGAGTGGCAGGACGATCTCAAGGCGACCGGGATGGCCGGCCGCGGCTGGGCCTGGACGGCCTACGACTGGGACGAGGGCCGGCTCTTCAACTACGTCGGCGACAGCCAGAACACCTATCCGATCTGGAACGCGACCCCGCTCGTCGCGCTCGATGTCTACGAGCATGCCTACTTCCTGGACTTCCAGACCGACCGCGGCGCCTACATCGATGCGTTCCTGGCGAACCTCGACTGGGGCGTCGTCAACGACTGGATCTCGAAGTACCAGATCCCGCTCAAGTAAGTCCGTGACGACTGCGCTCGTGCTCGTCGGCGCCTATCTGATCGGCTCGGTGCCGTTCGGGTACTGGGCGGTGCTCGCCCTGAAGGGCGAGGACGTCCGCGCTGCCGGCAGTGGCAGCATCGGCACGACGAACGTCTGGCGCAATTACGGCAGGCGCTACGGGATCCCGGTCGTCCTGCTCGACATCGCGAAGGGATTCGTGCCGGCCTTCATCGGGACGATCGTCGTCGACGAGCTCGTGGGCGCGCTCGCGGGGGGGCTCGCGATGCTCGGGCATTGGCGCCCGCTCTTCCTCGGCTTCCGCAAGGGCGGCAAGGCGGTCGCCACGGCGGCCGGCACCTTCTTCGGGATTGCGACGTTGCTCGGCCTGATCGCCCTGGGTCTCTGGCTGACGACCTTCCTCGTCACCCGGTATGCGTCAGTTGCGTCGATGGTGGTCGCGGTCGCGCTCCCGTTCGTCGCGCTCGCGCTCGGCGAGCCGTGGCCGGTGCTCGTCTTCGCCTCGGCCGCCGGCTTCGCCGTCCTGCTCTTACACCGCCCGAACCTCGCCCGGCTCCGAGCGGGCACCGAGAGCCGCTTTCGGCTCCGCCGCGCCTGAAGCTAGGCGTGCAACCACTCAGCGAGCGAGGTGTGCCTCGCCGGCGGCGCGCCTGAGCCCAGCTCGGAGCGCAACTCCCCCACGGTGCCCTCGCGCTCGGCAAGGACGTCGTGGGAGTGGATCGTCTCGAAGTTGACCTGCCGGGAGAAGAGGAAGTCGCCGGCCGCGAGGTCGGGGATCGCGTTGAGTGCGGAGGCGAGCGCGATCCGCACGGAGTCCTCGACGAAGCGCGGTCGCAGGTGCGCGCGCTCGACCACGAAGAGCTCGTCCGGGCGCTTCAGGAGCTCGTAGATCGGCGCGCTCATCGAGCTCTCGACGATCGCGACGAGATCGTTCGCGTCGAGCCGGCGCTCGGTGCCCACGTAGAGGGTGCCTCGCCCGCGCTGGTTGTGCGTCGCGATCGGGACGAGCTCCAGGATCCGCTCCACGTCGGCGCGCTCGAAGCCGGCCTCGGCGAGTCGCTCGCCGGCGCGGTCGCGGACGAGTCCCTGCGCGCAGGGGCAGGCGTTGATCCCGCTCGCCTCGACACCCACGATCCGACGGACGCCGCTCGTCGAGGCCGCGGCGACCCCGATCAGCGAGACGAGCTCCTGCGTGGGCAGCCCGCTCACCGGGGTCGTACGCCGCATCGGCCAGCGCGCCGTGATTCGCGCCTCGGCCCGCAGTGCCTGCTGGCGCTCGACGATGTGGCGGGCGATGTGCTCGGCGAGCGCTTCGACGTGAAGCGCCTCCGACGCGACGACGGACTCGATCGCCTCCTCGAAGAGCTCGGCGAAACGCGACATGTGCACGCCCTTCTGCGCCTTGTCGAGATCGACCGTGCACTCGATCTCGGCGGCCATCACCGTCTCGCGGCTCTCGTGGCGGACGCGGATCGCCTTCGAGACACCGGTGACACCGGCTCGGGTGAGCGAGAGCTCGATCTCCGGAGCGGACGCCTGGAGATCCTGTTGGATCGCGTCTGGCGTTCGAGCCATGCGGTTACGCTAGCAACGACGTGGCCGACGACTTCTCCCGTCTCGTCTCGCTCGCCTGCCACGACCTGCGGACGCCGCTCGCGACGATCCAAGGCTTCGCGAAGACGATGCTCAGGAACGACGATCTCGGCGATCCGCACGCCCGCTACCTGACGATCATCGACGCGGCGGGCGACGAGCTCGCACAGCTTCTCGACGTCCTCTCCGTCGCGGCTCGGATCGAGGGCGGCCACTACGACCCCGTGCTGCGCGAGGTCGACTCGCTCGAGCTTGCGCGGGCCGCGGTGCCCGCTGCGACCGGTGAGGGCGCGACGGTGGAAGTCGACGTCGCGGCGGTCGAGCGCTCGCTCGCGGCGCTCGTGCGCGCGGCCTCGCGTCACGGCGGCGTCGAGGTCTCGGCGAGCGTCGCAGGGGCCGAGGTGTCGATCATCCCGGTCGTCTCGGGGGCGGCGCCGATCGTGCTCGGCGACGATCCGAAGGATCTGGGCGCCGCCGTCGCCGTCAGGATCGTGCGAGCGCTGGGCGGAGAGGTCGCAATCGACGGGGACCGGCTTGTCGTAAAGCTGCCCGGCTGAACCCGGCGACCCGACGAGGGACAGTCCCTCTGACCTGTCCCCCTCAGACGTGTCCATCCCCTCAGACATGTCCATTGCAGACGTGTCCGAGGGACTGTCCCTTGGCGTCCGATCGCTGGAGAGCAGGCGAGCGGAGCTCGCCGATCAACGCAGCAGACGCGAGAGCCGCCGATCCTTGAGGATGCGGCCGCCCGTCTGGCAGGCCGGGCAGTAGAAGACCGTGTGCTCGTCGTAGTCGACCTGGTGAATCGGCCCGCCGCAGCGCGGGCACGCCTCGCCGAGGCGCCGGTGGACGAGATAGACGTCCTTGTCGCCCTTTCCCGCCTCGCGGAGCGCGACCGCTCGCGCCAGATCCTCGTCGATCGCAGCGGCGAGCCGGTCGATCTCCGCAACGGAGAGCTGCGTCGTCAGTGCGAACGGCGAGAGCCCGGCCCGGTTCAGGATCTCATTGGCATGCGCGCGGCCGATCCCGGCGAGCGCGCGCTGATCGCGGAGGAACGAATGGAGTCGCCGGTTCTCGGCCGCGAGGATCTCGCCCAGACGCTCGGCTCCGAGCCCGAGCGCCTCCGGCCCGAGGTGCCCGAGCTCGGCCTCGGTCTGCGCCGGCGTCTCCAGCCAGACCCCTGCCCGCTTCTTCGCACCGGCCTCCGTGAGCACGAGCTCGCCGCCGCTCTCGAAGCGAAGCCGGAAGGCTGGGGTCTTCGGCCCCTTCGCGCCCGGTGCCAGATGGCGGATCCGGCCGGCGCTCATCAGATGGATGCGCAGGACGAGCTCGCCGTCGTCTGTGGGGAAGAGGAGCCACTTGCCGCGCCTGTGTGCGCCCTCGAGCTGC
This sequence comes from Actinomycetota bacterium, assembly GCA_013813345.1. Taxonomy (GTDB): domain Bacteria; phylum Actinomycetota; class Thermoleophilia; order Gaiellales; family Gaiellaceae; genus Gaiellasilicea. The sequence goes on along the minus strand of JACCRW010000128.1, from coordinate 17,738 downwards.
CGTCCTTCGAGTGCCGCGAGCGGCGGGTCGAACGTCTTCAGCGTCGCGATGTGCGCCGGCCCCGCGCGGAGCACGGGCGACGCCGAGACCGGACCGTCGAGAGCGCGGATCCAAGCTTCGACCTCGGGCAACTCAGGCACGTAACCTCCCCGCCGTGGATCCCATCAGGGTAGTCGTCCGCCGCGGCGACGTCATCGAGGCGGTGCACGACGTCCACGCGGTCGCCATTCAGGATGGCGCCGTGATCGCCGAGGCCGGGGACCCCATGCACGTGACCCTCCTGCGCTCGTCGGCCAAGCCCTTCCAGGCGCTGCCGCTCGCGCGCGCACGCGACGACCTCAGCGAGCTGGACGTCGCGATCGCGTCCGCCTCCCATCTCGCGAGCCCCGTGCAGCTCGACGCCGTCCGCGCGCTCCTCGCGAAGGCTCCCGCGGAGGAGAACGAGCTCGAGCTCGGCACCGTTGGCGAAGGCTCAGGGCCGACGAAGCTCCACCACAACTGCTCCGGCAAGCACGCCGGGATGCTCGCTCTCTGCCGGGCGCACGGGTGGGAAAGCCAGGGCTACCACCTCGCGAGCCATCCTGTTCAGCAGGCTTGCCTCGCCGAGATCGCCGCCGCCGCCGATGCGGACCCCGGCGAGCTCCCCGTCGCGATCGACGGCTGCGCGGTACCCACCTTCGCGATGCCGCTCGAGCGAATGGCGCTGATGTTCTCGCGGCTGGAAGAGATCGACGGCGGGGCGCGAGTCGGCGCTGCGATGCGCGCATACCCCGAGCTGATTCGCGGGCCGCGGGCAGCGGACGTGCTCCTGATGCAGGAGCTCCGCGGCTTCACAGCCAAGGGCGGCGCCGAGGGGCTCATGTGCGCGGCTGGCCCAAACGGGCTCGGACTCGCGCTCAAGGTCGAGGACGGGGCGACCCGCGCGGTGCGCTCTGCGCTCGCCGAGTTGCTCCGCCGGCTCGGGTTCGAGACGCGAAACCTGGGAGTCGTGCCGCTCGAGAACTCGCTCGGCGAGCGCGTCGGGGAGATCGTCTCGGAGCGGTCGGAAGGCGGTTGAAATCCGGCTACCACCCCCGGGAGATCCGATGTAGTATCCGACCTTCGATGGTCAGAGCCGGGGCTTCGCGAACCGGCTCTTCGTGTGTCTAGGCAGGTTGCCGCGCGTCTCAAGCCCCCGTCCGCTCACGACGAAAGCCGAGGTTCATGCTCACCGTCGACATCGCGCTCCCCGAGGTGGAAGAGCTCCAGAAGCTCGTCACCCAGGGCCAGGAGAAAGGCTTCCTCACCTACGACGAGATCGTCTCCGGACTCGAGGAGGTCGACCTCTCGAAGGAGCAGATCGAGGACTTCTACACCTATCTGATCGACCACTCGATCGAGCTCGTCGAAGGAGAGCAGTACAAGTCGCCGCCCCACGAGCAGCCTGCGCTCGCCGAGGAGGACGCGAAGCCGGCACCGCAGCTCGACCTCACAGTCGAGCCGTCGCTCGACTCGCTGCGCCTCTACCTGCGCGAGATCGGCAAGGTGCCGCTCCTGACGGCCGACCAGGAGGTCTATCTGGCGAAGCGGATCGAGCGCGGCGACATGTCTGCGAAGACGCAGATGGTCGAGGCGAATCTCCGGCTCGTCGTCTCGATCGCCAAGGGCTACCTCGGCCGTGGCCTCTCCTTCCTCGACCTGATCCAGGAAGGCTCGCTCGGGTTGATCCGCGCGGTCGAGAAGTTCGATTACCGCAAGGGCTTCAAGTTCTCGACCTATGCGACCTGGTGGATCCGGCAGGCCGTCACGCGGGCGATCGCCGACAAGGCGCGCACGATTCGGATCCCGGTGCACATGGTCGAGAAGCTGAACAAGGTCGTCCACATCGAGCGGCAGCTCGTCCAGCGCCTGGGCCGCGAGCCGCGTCCCGACGAGATCGCGGAGGAGCTCGAGATCACGACGGACGAGGTCCGCGACATCCTGCGGATGGCGCAGATGCCCGTCTCGCTCGAGAAGCCGATCGGCGAGGAGGAGGAGAGCTCGCTCGGCGACTTCGTTCCCGACGACTCGGCCGAGTCCCCGTTCGACACCGCGTCGCTTTCCCTGCGGCGCGAGGACGTCGAGATGGCACTCTCGGCGCTGCCCGAGCGCGAGCGCAAGGTGATCGAGCTCCGCTTCGGCCTCTCGGGCACATCGCCCTGCACGCTCGAGGAGGTCGGGCGCACGTTCGGGGTGACGCGCGAGCGGATCCGGCAGATCGAGAACAACACGCTGAAGAAGCTCGAGGGCCTGCCCGAGGCGCAGGCTCTCCGCAACTGCGTGTAGCGCATTTGCAGGGAGAACGGCGGCGGCCTGTCCGAAAGCGACAGGTCCCAGGGACTGTCCCTCGGGTGGGTCGGCTGTTCGAACTGGACCTGTCCCAACGGGACGTGTCCGAGGGACTGTCCCTCGGCGCGGCTAGAGCCCGTACGTCTCGAGCAGCCGGAGCCAGAGCTCGCTCCGCGTCGGGAACGCCGGCACCGCGTGCCAGAGCGTCGCGAGGGGCACCTCGGCCACGACGGCGATCGTGGCCGCGTGCAGCGACGACGCCACCGCAGCGCCGGTGAAGGTCGCGCCGACGATCACGCCGCGATCCTCGTCGACGACGAGGCGGGCCGTTCCCGGCGCGTTCCTGCCGACGAAGCTCCCGCCCGCGTTCGCGCTCGTGCCCACATCGACGGCGCGCACGTTCAGCCCCGCCTCCTTCGCCCCGGCGAGCGTGTAGCCGACCGCGGCAACCTGGGGCTCGGTGAAGATCACGCGCGGCGAGAGCGCTCCATCCGAGCGGAGCTCCACTCGCTTGCCGAGGATGGAGTCGGCCGCGAGCCGCGCCTGATACTTGCCCATATGCGTCAGGAGCGAGCGGCCGTTGACGTCGCCGATCGCGTAGAGCCAGTCGTGGGCCGGCGAACGGAGGTCGCCGCCGACCTCGATCGACGCGCCAGGCTCGAGGCCGATCGTCTCGATCCCGATTTCCTGCGTCAAGGGCTTGCGCCCGACGGCGACGAGCAACTCGGCGCCGCTCGCGCTCGTCCCGTCCTCGAGCTCGATCGTCACCTCTGCGTCACGCCTGACCGAAACCGCCTTCGCGCCTGTGCGAACGTCGACGCCGCCGGCGCGAAGTGCGTCCTCGACCTGCTCGGAGGCAAACTCCTCCTCGCGGGCGATCAGGCGCGGCAGCCCCTCGACCAGGGTGACGCTCGACCCCAGCGAGGCCCATGCCTGGGCAAGCTCGACCCCGACCACACCGCCGCCGAGGATGACGAGGCTCGCCGGCACCGCCTTCGCGGTCGTCGCCTCGCGGTTCGTCCACGGTCGCGAGTCGACAAGCCCAGGGATCGGCGGCATCGCAGCACCGCTCCCGGTCGCGACGACAACGGCCTTGCGCGCCACCAGCACGTCCGCGTCGACCCGCACGCGCCGCTCGCCGTCGAGACGGCCGAAGCCCCGGACGAGCGTGACGCCTCGCGCCTCGAGCCACGGCAGCTGGGAGGCGTCGTCGAGCTCGTGGATCACCTCGTCTCGCCGCGCGAGCACCGCCGCTGGATCGAGCTCCTTCACCGTCAGTCCCGGAACGCGCGCGACCTCGGCCGCGAGCTCGGCCGGCCGCAGCAACGCCTTCGAGGGCATGCACGCGTAGAAGGAGCATTCGCCGCCAACAAGATGCGACTCGACGAGCGCCACCCCCAGTCCGGCCGCGCCGAGCCGACCCGCCACGACCTCGCCCGCAGGACCTGCGCCGAGAACGACGGCGTCGAACTCGCGCTCCATGCGCCGATCCTCGCACAGAGGATCTGACGCGTGCGTTAACACCCCTAGACTCGCCCGCGTGAAGGTCCTCGTCGCCCCCGACACGTTCACTGGCACGCTCTCCGCTGCCGCGGCCACCCACGCGATCGCGCTCGGCTGGCGCTCGGCTCGGCCCCTCGACGAGCTCGTACTCGTGCCGATGGCCGACGGCGGCGAGGGCACGATCGAGGTCGTCGCAGCAGCAGTCCCCGGCGCGCAGCGGCAGGAGATCGAGGTGCTCGACGCGCGCGGCCGGCCGACGGTCGCGGCGTGGCTCTCCCTTCCGGATGACCGCGCGCTCATCGAGTGCGCGAGCGCCTGCGGCCTCTCCCAGCTCGAGCCCGACGAGCGCGACCCCGTGACGGCGACATCGTTCGGCGTCGGCCAGCTCCTGCTCGCAGCCCGCGCCGCAGGCCACGGCGCCCTCGTGATCGGCCTCGGCGGGAGCGCGACCGTGGACGGCGGGGTCGGGGCCGCCCGTGCGCTCGGTCACCGCCTCACGATCCACGCCGGCGAGCTCGACCGCGTCGGCCGCGAAGCACCGCTCGATGCAGCCGTCGTGGTGGCGGCGGACGTGAGCTCGCCTCTCCTCGGACCGGAGGGCGCCGCCCTGCGTTTCGGGCGTCAGAAGGGCGGCTCGGAGGCCGACCTCCCGCTCCTCGAATGCTCGCTCAAGCGGCTCGCCGACGTCGTGGAGCGCGATCTCGACGGCGGACCTTGGCGCGACCTGCCCGGGGCGGGAGCCGCAGGAGGGCTCGGTTTCGGGCTCGCCGCCTTCTGCGGCGCCCGAATCGAGCCCGGCGCGCCGATCGTCGCGGAGCTCGTCGGACTGGCGGACGCGCTCGACGGCGCCACCTACGCCATCACCGGAGAGGGTGCGCTCGACCGCCAGACTGCGACCGGCAAGGTTCCCGCCCACGTCCTCAGCCTCGCGCGCGAGCGGCGCGTCAAGACCTTCGCGATCGCGGGCAGACTCGAGGACGGCGCCGGCGATCCGTTCGACGCCGTCGCCGAGCTAGGCCTCGAGGGACTGCGCTGTCCAGCCGAGTTGCTGGCCGCCCGCGCAGCGGAGCTCGCCCGCAGCGTTCTGCAAGAGTGACGGCATGGTGAGCACCGGCGCCGCAATCGGGATCGCGCTCGTGGCGCTCGGGCTCGCGCTCACCCCCGGCCCGAACATGCTCTACCTCGTCTCTCGCTCGATCACCCAGGGCCGAGCGGCCGGAATGATCTCGCTGCTCGGTGTCGCCGTCGGCTTCCTCGCCTATCTCGCCGCCGCCGTCGCCGGAATCACGACGATCTTCTTCGCCGTGCCGGCGGCGTATACCGCTCTCAAGCTCGCCGGCGCTGCGTACCTGCTCTACCTCGCCTGGCAGGCGGTGCGCCCCGGCGCTCCGGGAGTGTTCGCGCCCCGCGAGCTGCCACAGGATCCGCGGCGACGGCTCTTCCTGATGGGTCTGACGACGAATTTGCTGAACCCGAAGATCGCGGTGCTCTACGTCTCGCTGCTGCCGCAGTTCGTCGATGTCGAGCGAGGCTCGGTCGCTCTCCAGAGCTTGATCCTGGGCTCGATCCAGATCGCGATCGGACTCGCCATCGACGCCTTGATCGTGCTCACCGCGGGCTCGCTGGCCGTCTTCCTCGCCCGCAGGCCGGGCTGGCTCCGCGCGCAGCGCTACCTGATGGGCGGCGTCCTCGCCGCGCTCGCGCTCCGGCTCGCAACCGACCGCGGCCGCGCCGCCGCGTAGTCACAGCAAGCCTCCAGCGCGCGAATCTACGGGCTCGGCCGCATCCTCTCGCTTCGCGTGTGCTCGGTGCTGTGCTGCAGGATCGCGGGAACGACGATCTCCCACGCTGCTCGCGGCAGCTCGTGGCCCGTCCCCTCGAGCGCGATCAGGCGCGCGCCGGGGATCTCCCGCTCCAGCGCGACGGCGTTCCCGTACGGGAACAGCGGATCCTCGGTGCCGTGGAGGACGAGCGTCGGCGCGGCGACCTCCGCGAGCCGCGCCCGCCAGGCCTCGCCCCCCTCGATCACGAAGTGGTTCGTCATGCTCGCCGCGATGTCGGTCGTGCGATCGAACACACGGCCTGCGATCTCGCGCACGCCCGCGTCGTCATAGGGCCGAGAGGAGGCTGCGAACGGTCGGCCGCCCTCGACGATGTACTCGATCACGGCAGCGCGGTCGCACCAGTCCGGATCGGGCGCCTCCTCCGAGAAGACCGCGAGGATCTCTTCGGTCAGCTCCGGCAGGTCGGGATCGTTCGGCCCGGGACCGACGGGCCTCGTCGAGATCAGGGTGAGCGACGCGATCCGATCCGGATGGTCGAGCGCCAGAAGCTGGCCGATCCAGCCGCCGAGCGACATTCCGACGAGATGGACGCGGGCAACGCCGAGCGTGTCGAGCAGACCGACGGCATCCGCAGCCAGGTCGCGGAGCCCGTACCCCGGTGCGCCTCGCTCGTAGGCAACCGACCGGCCCGTATCGCGATGGTCGTAGCGAATGACGAAATGGCCGCCGGCCGCCAGCCGCTCGCAGAGCCCGTCCTCCCACCAGTCCATGGAGCAGGCCGTGCCGGCGACAAGCAGGATCGCGGGGTCGGCGGAATCGCCTAGAGTCTCGACGCAGAGGTCGACCCCGTTGGCCTGGACGATCGTCTCGCGACTCACTGCGCTCTCCTTGGCTCGTTGTCGTAGAGAGACCGGCAGGCGTTCGAGAACTCATCGGTACAGTCGGCCAGCGCGATGGACGACATCCTGACGCTCCTCGACTGGAAGCGCCGCGTCTTCGCTCTCTATCAGTCGGTGCGCTCGGCAGCCGATCCCGAGGAGGCGTGGGGCCTGTGGCGCGAGACCCGGGATGACCTCTATCGCGACCATCCGCAGTCGCCGCTCTCGGAGGAGGCGCGCCGCGACTTCGGCGGCCTCGACTACTTCGACTACGACCCTCGCTTGCGGGTGCTCGCGGAGGTGTCGGCGGTCGAGCCCGAGCCCCAGCAGATCGGTGCGAGCGGCGACCAGTCGATCCTCTTCCGCCGCTTCGCCGTCGCCACGTTCGACCTCGACGGCGCGGAGCAGTCGCTCGAGCTTCACTGGCTCGAGGGCTACGGCGGCGGGATCTTCCTCGCTTTCGCCGACGCGACGAGCGGCTCGGAGACCTACGGCGGCGGGCGCTACGTGCTCGACTCGGTCAAGGGCGCCGACCTCGGAATGGTAGGCGGGGCGCTCGTGCTCGACCTCAACTTCGCCTACAACCCCTCCTGCGCCTACGACGCCCGCTGGATCTGCCCGCTCGCGCCGCCGGCGAACAGGTTGACCGTCGCGATCAGAGCCGGCGAGCGGCTGACTCCCTCGTAGGCTCGCCTGATGCGCTCGCTCCTGCGCCGCCGCGACTTCGGGCTGCTGTGGACGGCCGGCCTGATCACGTTCACCGGCGACTGGGTGCTCTTCGTCGGCCTCCCGCTCGTCGTCTACGGGCTGACGGGCTCGACCCTGAGCACGAGCGGGATCTTCATCGCGGCGCTGCTGCCGAGAATCGTCTGGGGCTCGCTCGCCGGAGTGCTGGTCGACCGCTGGGACCGGCGGCGGACGCTCGTCTTCGCCAACCTCGCCCAGACGGTCGTCCTGCTGCCGCTGCTCGCGGTCGAATCCGCCGACCGGATCTGGATCGCGTACGCCGTTGCCTTCGTCCACGCCTCGCTCGAGCAGGTCGTCGAGCCGGCCGAGGGCGCCCTGCTCCCACGCCTCGTCGGCGAGGAGGACCTCGTCGCGGCGAACGCCCTCAACTCGCTCAACAACAATCTCGCCCGGCTGATCGGGCCGGCGCTCGGCGGCGTCGCCGTGGCGGCCGGCGGGATCGAGGCCGTCGTGCTCCTGGACGCGGCCTCTTTCCTGGGCGCGGCCGGGTTGATCGCCCTGATCTCGGCGGACGGACGCGCGGCGCGTGCCTCCTCCATCGGAGACGAAGCGGTCGAGGCGGTGACGGGCTTCTGGCGCGAATGGCTGGCCGGCCTGCGCTTGATCCGCCGCACTCGGACGGCGGCCGTGCTCGTCGCGGTCGCCGCGCTCACGGGTCTCGGGGAGGGGGCGCTGATCACGATCTTCGTCCCGTTCGTGACCGAGACGCTCGGCGGCGACGAGATCGACTACGGGCTCATCCTCTCCGCCCAGGCTGTTGGCGGCCTCGCCGGCGCCGTCCTCATCGCGCGCTTCGCCGCCGCCTCGCCGGCCGCCAGGCTGCTCGGCCTGGGCGCGATCGGGATCGGCCTGATCGACGTCGTCATCTTCGTCCACCCGCTCTTCGTCGATGGCATCGCGCTTGCCATCGCCCTGCTCGTCGTCGTGGGCCTGCCGGTCGCGGCGTACGGAGCGGGCCTCGGGACGCTGCGCCAGACGGCGGTCGAGGACGCCTACCGAGGTCGGCTGCTCGGCGCCTACGGAACGACGCTCGGGCTCTCGCTCCTCGTCGGAACGATCGTTGCCGGCGTGCTCGGCGACGTCGTCGGGTTGCTGCCGCTCCTGCTCGTGCAGTCGGCGGTGTACACGGCCGCCGGTGTCCTTGTCCTCTGGGCGCTACCGAATCGCGGTCACGACCAGGGGTACGGAGAGTGCGAGACCGGATGCAGGTCGCCGGTCGCGAAGCGCTCGAAGCGGAAGGGATAGAGGAGCTGCGAGTGCTCGCCCACCAGCACCTTCGCGACCTCGCGGCCGACGCCGATCATCTTGTAGCCGTGGTTCGAGTCGAGGACGCCGTAGACGTTCGGCCGCAGGTAGTCGAAGACGGGGAAGTTGTCGGCCGTGAACGCTCCGACCCCGCCTGAGCGCGCGTCCTTGTAGGAGGCCCGGCAGCCCTCGAAGCGGCTCATGGCGTGCGAGAGCCCCGCACACCACATGTCGGCGAAGTCTGGGTCGACGTTCGTCGTCGAGGGATACGGATCCAGCTCGACGTCGCTCTCGACGACGAGCGGTGCGGCACCGCCCTGGACGCCGTGCCGGTCGCGCTTGAAGTAGATGCCCCAGAGCTCGTCGGTCACGAGCCTGCCGTCGTCCGTCTCGAGCGGCGCGGCGGTGTCGAGATGGATCACCGGCGGCGGCCCGCCGTCGGCGGTCGCGAACGAGAGCGGATCGACCGTGATCTCGCCTTCCTGGAGGTTCCAGTACGTCCACATCGGCCGGTCCCGGACGACGTCGCCCGAGGGTGTGCGCACGTCGATCGTCTCCGGCAGGCCGAGCATCGCCCAGAACACCCTCGCCCAGGGCCCGGGCGCGATGACGAGCTGCTCGCCGACCTCGATCCTGCCCTCGCTCGTCGAGGCGGCGGTAACCGTGTCGTCGCCGGCGAGCTCGAAGCCGGTGACCTCGACGCCCGAGTAGATGGTCACGCCCTCGGCCTCGCACTTGCCCGCGAGCCCGAGCACCGAGTCGAGGTTGAACGCGAAGCCTCCCTGATGCTCGTGGAGACAGACGGTCGTTCCCTGCGCGCGCCAGTCGGGAAAGAGTCCCTTCATGTGAGCATCGACCTCGGCCTCGCCGAGGATCAGCTCGGAGCGGTAGCCGATCGCCTCCTGCCGCTCGTAGGTCGCAACGAGATCCGACTCCTGAACGGCCGCGCCAAGCGCGATGTAGCCGACGGGGTTGTAGTGATAGGCCGCCGGATCCGATTCCCAGACCTCGACGCACGCTTGCATCAGCTCGCTCATCGCCGGCTGGAAGTAGTTGTTGCGGACGACGCCGCAGGCGATGCCGGAGGCTCCGGCTCCCGGCCCCGTCTTGTCGAGGACGGCGATGTCCCGGCCGGATCCGAGACCGCGCTCCCGCAGCTCCTTCGCGAGGTGGTACGCGGTCGAGAGCCCGTGAATCCCTGCGCCGACGACGACGTAGCGCGACGAGCCTGGAAGCGACATGGATTGCTCCTCCTGCCTAGTTGAGGACCGCAGTATGCCCGGTCGAAAGGGCTGCGGGCTCGAGCACACCGGACCGCACGAGCTTGCGCAGCGGCTCGAGCGTCGGCGGGATCGGGTCCTCCTCGCGCTTGAACTGGACGGTCTGTCGCACGAGCTCGTGAGCACGCCGCGTCCCTTCGCCCAGCCGGTGCTCGCGCAGGTCGATCGCCTGACAGGCGACAAGAAGCTCGATCGTGACGATCCGCTCACCGAGCGAGACCATCTCGGCGAGGCGCCGCGCGGCGAGCGGGGCCATCGTCATCCGGTCCTCGATCCCCTCCGCATGGGCGGAGCTCGCAAGCTCGAACGAGACGGGCTGCGCCAGGAGCCGGGCTTCGGCCGTCAGAGCCTGACCGGCCGGGCCGTACTCGCTCAGCGAGTCTTCGGCGCTTCCGGCGCGCGGCGAGAGGCCCTCCGGGAGGCCGCTGAGCGGCGCCTGCAGGAGCTTGACCATGCGCTCGTTCGCGCACGTCAGCACGGGTGCGAGCGCGATCCGGAGGAGATCGAGCGCCGTCGCGAGCGGGAGCGGATCGAAGTTGCCGACGGAGAGGATACGCTCGCCCTCGACGTCGACGAGCGGGTTGCCCTGTGCGGCGTTCAGCTCGATGTCGAGCTGGGTGCGCGCGAATGCGAGCGCGTCCCTGGCGGCGCCGTGTACCTGGGGCAGGCAACGGAACGTGAGCGGATCCTGCAGGTTGCGCGACGCGCCAGGCTCGAAGAGCCCGCTTCCGGCCAGCAGCTCGCGAAGCTCCGAGAGCGTCGTCGCAAGCCCCGGGTAGGGGCGCTCGCGCGCGATCGCAGGGTGGACGAGCGATAGGTTGGCGGCGAATGCCTCGAGGTCGAGAGCGCCGGCGACGAGCGCCGCATCGAGTAGCCGCTCGAGATCGGCGACTGCGAGCGCGGCGAAGCCGGTGGCGAAGGCGTTGCTGTTGAGGAGCGCCAGCCCCTCACCGGCATCGAGCCGCCGGTCGTCGCCGAGCAGCTCGTGAGCGAGATCGGCCAGCGCCGCGAGATCGGCCTGGCCGAGCGAGCCCAGCATCCGCACCCGGAGCTGTCGGCGTTCGTTCAGCGCGTCGACCACTCGCTGCGCGAGGCGAGGTCCGGCCAGACCCGCGCCGCGTGCGAACCCGTTCGCGAGCACGAGTAGCGTGGCGCGAACGACCTCGTCGGGCGCCTCCTCGCCCTGACCCACGAGGTGGTTCAGGATCAGCCGCGTGTTGAAGTCGGCCTGCTCGGCGGCTCCCACCTGCGCGCGCTTACGCACGCCCACGCCGGTCGAGAGCCCATAGACGGCCTCGCCCGCTGCAAGGGCCCGCTCGGCGACTGCGCGCGCCCGTCGCATCCGCTCGAGCGCCGCCGCCTCGAGCTCGACCCCGGCGTCCCCGCGCGCGACCTCGAGCACGTGCTCGAGCGTCAGCGTCGCGCCGGTGAGGACGACTGTCATCCCATTCCTACTCTACGGCCCTGCGCGCCCGCAGCCCAGCGCGCCCGCCGTAGAATCGCTGCACGGCGACCACGTCCTCACCCAGCAGCAAACCGACACCGCGTGTCGGCGGCCGCCTCTCGCGCGCCGTCGCGATGGCGACACCCCTGGCCTTCGCCTCGGGAGAAGGCGCCGAGCTGATCGCGGCCGACGGCGCGCGCTACCTCGACTTCGTCTCCGGCTTCGGCGTCACGAACACGGGCCACTGCCACCCGAGCGTGGTCGAGGCGATCCGTGACCAGGCCGCGAGGTTGCTGCACGTCTCGACCGTCGGCACGACCGAGGCGGCGAGCCGCTACGCCGAGCGGCTCTGTGCGCTCGTCCCGATCACGGACGCGAAGCTCTTCTTCGCCAACAGCGGAACCGAGGCCGTCGAGGCGGCGCTGAAGCTTGTCCGTTTTGCCTCGGGCCGACCGGCCGTCGTCGCTTTCGGCGGCGGCTTCCACGGCCGCACGCTCGGCTCGCTCTCGATCTCGACCTCGAAGGCCGGGTTTCGGGCGGGCTACGAGCCGCTGCCCGGCGGCGTCTACACCGCGCCGTATCCTCGCGAGAGCTCCGAGCCGACGTTCGCCGCGCTGGAGCAGCTCTTCCGCGAGCAGGTCGTGCCGCGGCAGGTCGCTGCGATGATCGTCGAGCCGGTGCTCGGCGAAGGCGGCTACGTCGTTCCGCCCGACGACTTTCTTCCCCGGCTGCGCTCGCTCTGCGACGAGCACGGGATCCTGCTCGTGGCCGACGAGGTGCAGTCCGGCTTCGGTCGCACCGGACGTCTCTTCGCCTGCGAGCACGCCGGAGTCGAGCCCGATCTGATCACGCTCGGGAAGGGGATCGCCTCAGGGCTTCCGATGGGCGCGCTCGTAGGTCGGGCGGTACTGCTCGACGCCTGGCCTCCGGGCGCGCACGGGACGACGTTCGGCGGCAACCCCGTCTGCTGCGCCGCGGCGGCCGCGACGCTCGACGTGCTCGAGGAGGAGTCTCTCGTCGAGAACGCCGCCGGCCGGGGGGCGGAGCTGCTCGAGGGTCTGCTCCGCCTCGGCGCGAAGGCGCGCGGCCGCGGGTTGATGATCGGCGTCGACTACCCCTCTGCCGAGGCAGCGACGCAGGTGCGTGAGCGCCTGCTCGAGCAAAAGGTGATCGTCTCGACCTGCGGGCCGGAGTCGCGGACGCTGCGACTCTCGCCGCCGCTCGTCCTCGACGGCGGGCACGTCCGGCGGTTCCTCGACGCCTTCGCCGGCGCGTGAACTCGCTCGAGGAGCGAGTCCTCGCCGAGATCGAGGCGCGGAGCGACGACCTCGTCGCGCTCGCAGGCGATCTGATCCGCTTCGACACCACGGCCCGCGAGCCTGACGACCCGCCGCGCGACGAGGCCGCGTTGCAGCGCTACCTGGGGGATCGCCTGGGAACGGTGGGCGCCGAAATCGACATCTGGGAGCCGGCACCCGAGGACGTGGCGGGTAGCCGGCTCGTGCCGCCCGGGCTCGCCTTCGAGGGGCGGCCCCAGCTCGTCGCGCGGTTCCCCGGCACCGGAACCGGCCGCAGCTTGCTCTTGAACGGCCATATCGACGCCGTCTCGGTCGAGCCGCGCGAGCGCTGGACGAGCGATCCGCACACGCCCGTCGTCCGCGACGGGCGGCTCTACGGGCGGGGAGCCGTGGACATGAAGGGCGGCGTCGCGGCGATGACATTCGCGGCTGAGACACTGGCGCGACTCGGCGTCCGGCTCGACGGCGACCTGCTCGTCAACACGGTCACGGACGAGGAATCGACCGGCGCCGGAGGCGTCGCCTCGGTCGCCCACGGCGTCGGCGCCGACGTCGGGATCGTCACGGAGCCCTCGGGCTTCGACGTCTGGGTGGCCTGCCGCGGCAGCCTGATGCCGACGATCACGGTCGCCGGCCGGCCCGGCCACGCCGGGCTACCCCAGCCGCACTGGCGCGAGGGCGGCGCGGTCAACGCGATAGAGAAGGCGGCGCTCGTCCAGGAGGCGCTCCGGCGGCTGGAGGAGGAGTGGCAGACCCGGGCCGACAACCAGCACCCCTACCTTGCGCCCGGTGAGATCGTGCCGACGCTGGTCGCCGGGGGCGAGTGGATCGTCAGCTATCCCGCCTCCTGCTCGATCTCCTACCACGTCGCCTATCTGCCGGCCCAGGCGGACGAGGCGGGCTGGGGGAACGCCGTCGAGCGGGAGCTCGAGGAGCAGGTTGCGCGCGCCGCGCTCGCGGATCCGTGGCTGGCCGAGAATCCACCGCAGATCGCGTGGGCGACGGACGTCCCCGCCGCCGAGATCTCGCCGGACGAACCGATTGTCCAGACGATGCTCGCCGCCACCCACGACGCTAGCCGGCCGGGACAGGTCGCAGGGATGAACTCCTGGCACGACGGCGCCACCTACACGCACCTCGCCGGCACGCCCTGCATCTGCTTCGGCCCCGGCCCGATCGAGGCCGCTCATACCGTTGACGAGTGGGTCGCCGTCCGCGATCTCGTCGACTGCGCGCGGGCGGTGGCCCTCGCCGCGATGCGCTTCTGCGGCTCCGGCTGAACGCGTCGACGATTCGGCAGAATGGAGCCCATGGCCTCGTACTCGGTCAACAAGCGCGCCGTGGCCCAGGCAAAACGGCTGATCGACGCTCACCAGTACGTGCTCGCGAGCGCCTGGGGCGACGTTCAACCGAGCGCCGACGACGAGAACGCCTTCCTGGAGTCGCACTCGTGGGCCGACTACAAGACGCGGGCCCCACCGTAGACCCTGTCTCGGTCCCGTTACTCGCCTGCGCTCGCAGGCTCGAGCGGCCGGGCGGACTCGCCCGCGACCAGCGCATCGGGATGCGCGTGGCCGCCGCCGGCCATCTCGTCGGCGTAGGTGATCGACGTGCGCCGGAGCCCGCCCTCGCCGGGCTCGTAGTAGCCCATCCGCCAGAGCGCCGGCGAGTAGACGTGGATCGACGAGGCGGGCGGCCCGGCGGAGTGCCGCATCCCGTGGATGGAGGAGCCGTCGAAGTCGAAGACCTCTCCGGCCGGCCGCGCACGCGTCTCCACGTTGATCCAGCCGCCGGCATCGCGGTAGAAGTAGTCCTCGCAGAGGGCGCCCTCGACCACGTAGACGGCGCCCGATGAGAGATCGTGGTCGTGATAGCCCGTGTCCTGGGCGTCGAGCCAGCAGATCAGCCAGACGTCGACGTTGAGGTCGCGGTAGAGCTGATGGAAGTAGCGTGTGTTCGGATCGTGGCGGACGTGCTCCGCCCAGAACCGGGGCTCCCGTCCGAGGGCGACCGCAAGGTCGGCAAGCTGCAGCCGGGAGAGATTCTCGCCGGCCGCGACCCGTGCGTAGATCCAGTCGCGAAGTTCTGTCATCCGAAGAGACGCCCGGGGTTGTCCCGACACACAGCGTCAGCCACAGCCTGCCCGAAACCCCGGACGGAACGCAAGGTCGCCTCGGAATCGATCACTGGCAGATCGCTGCCGTAGAGGAGCCGCCCCACGCCGTAGGTGGCGAGCGAGAGCTCGAGCGCCCGGTCGCCGTAGGACGCCGTGTCGAGGTAGATGTTCGCCTCGAGCACGCTCCGCGAGTCGACGCCGCGCGAGGCAAGCCGCTCGAGCTGGAACGGAGCGCCGCCTGCCAGGATCGCGAAGACGACGTTGAGCTTCGGCCAGGCGCCGGCGCCCTGAGCCAGCCACGCCGCATAGGCGGCTTGCATCTGCGCCGTGTAGCCGACGACCGCCGGCCACCACGCAGGCGCGCCGTACGGTGCCTCGGCCGGCCCTGGATGTACGAAGAGCACCGATCCCCGGCGCTCGAGCTCGCTGAGGAGCGGCATCAGCTCGGCCAGGTCGGCGAGCGCCTCCGCGCCCACGCAGGCGCCGACGAAGCCTTCGCGGACCGTGCCGCAGGAGAGCGCCTGCAGACGTCCGCCGGCCGCTGCGACGAGCTCGAGTATTCCCTCGTGGTAGGCGTCGATCAGGTCCTCGTCGGGCTCGAGCGTCGGCGCGCACGAGATCACGGCGACGTCGAGCTCGTCGCGGTCGAGCAGCGCGAGCCGCGCCTCGAGAGCATGGGCGGTGAGGTCGATCTCCCAGTCGCCCGACGCGAGCTCAAGCGTGTTCCCGCGCAGCCGGGGCCGCTCGCTGCGCGCCCGAAGCGCCTCGATCAACGCCTCGGGCCACAGGTGCTGGTGCACGTCGTACGCGGGCATGCGAACGATTATCTCCTTCCGCGGCTGGTACGTTCGCCCGACTGTCGTGAACGTCCTCTTCGTCGTCACCGAGCACACCCGCTACTTGAACGCCGAGCGGCAGCGGCGCTACGAGCGCACGGCGCAGCTCCTCGAGGAGCTGGCCGGGACGCCGCCAACGGTCGTCCACTACGCGGATCGCGCGGCCTTCTGCGACTCCGACGCCGTCGTCTTCAGCGGCTCCGATTCACCCTGGGCCGAGCACGACGCGTCCGAGCTCGGGCGGCTGCGGGACTTCGCCGCCGGCTGCGGCCGGCCGGTGCTCGGGATCTGCGCCGGGATGCAGCTCCTCGCCCAGTGCGCGGGCGGCGAAATCGAGCATGCGGCCGAAGCCGAGCGAGGCTTCCTTCCGATCGAGGTCACCGAGGGCAGTGGGCTCTTCCGCGGGCTGCCGGAGCGGGTCACCGTCTACCAGAGCCACACGGACGAGATCACGGTCCTGCCCCAGGGGTTCCGGATCCTGGCCTCGAGCCCGCAATCCCGGATCCAGGCGATCGCCTCCGACTCGCTCGGCTTCTGGGGCACGCAGTTCCATCCCGAGCGGGCGACCGACGAGCACCCGGCGGGTCGGATCGTCCTGGAAAACTTCTTCGAGCTCGCGCGTGAGCGCTAGAGAACCCTCAGCTGTTGCCCGAGCCCGAGGCTCCGCGCTCGCTCGAGGATCGCGTGGCCGAGCGCGACGTCGCTCGAGCTGAGGCCGCGGTGCCAGAAGAGGATCCGCTCCTCGTCAGACTCGCGCCCGGGTTTCTGGCCGGCCACGACCTCGCAGAGCTCGCCGTAGAGCGTCTCCTCGCTCAGTCGTCCCGCGTCGACGTGCGCCCGTAGCGCGCCGAGCTTCCCCGCCCGCGCCTGGCCCCAGTCGTCGACGACGACCTTGTCCATCACGTCGGTGAGCGAGAGCTCGACCGCGCTCATCGTCCCGTAGGGAACGACGAGGCAGCCCGGCTCGACCCACTCCGTGAGCAGGTGGGGCGCCGGCCGCTCGAGCCGCGACGCCTCGACCATCACGTCCGCGCCGCGCAGGCACTCCTCCCAGCTCTCGGCCGCGACGACGGGCTTGCCGAGATCCGCTGCAAGCCGCTCCGCGAACGCCTCGCGGCTCTCCGGCCGGCGCGAGTGGACGCGGATCTCCGCGA
The DNA here is from genome assembly GCA_013813345.1 of Actinomycetota bacterium. Lineage (GTDB taxonomy): Bacteria > Actinomycetota > Thermoleophilia > Gaiellales > Gaiellaceae > Gaiellasilicea. The sequence continues at coordinate 1,146 of JACCRW010000128.1, read as the reverse complement.
AGTCGAAGAGGTGGTCGAGAAACCGAACGTTCCAGTAGGCGGTGCCGCGTGCGCCCACGTGCCCGAGGATCCGTGCGTCCCGACGGGCGAGGTAGCGGGCGCCGAGCGCCGTCAGCGCGCCGGTCCGCATCTCCGTGATCGCCGCGGCAGCGAGCACGGCCACCGGAGCGCCGGTGCTCGCGTCGAAGAGGCAGAGCAGGCCGAGCTCGGACGGAAGCCCGAGCCGGTAGTTCTCGACGTAGTCGCCGACGACCTTGACCCCCGCGAGGCCGAGCGGCGCGACGTAGGCGCGGAGGACGTTGAAGTGCCCCTTGAGCGCGGGATCCGGCTCGAGATGAACGCGCGGCTCGATCACCGTCTGGCCCTTGGCCTGCGCAAGGAGGCCGGATTCGACCGCGGCGAGGATCTCGTCGTCCGTGAGGCCGACGCGCTCGACGTCCGCCTCGCCGAGCCAGGTAAGGTCGAGCGGCTCCACGCCCCGCATATACCACAGCGAAGAAGCGTGCCCCCGGAACCCGAGCTCGAGCTGACAGGCCACGGGCTGGCGCTCGAGTCGATCGTCAGCGTGGCGCGCGAGCGCACCCTCGTCGCGCTCCATTCGGATGCGATCGCGCGCATCGAGGCCGGGCGGGCGGTCGTCGAGCGCTATCTCGCCGAGGGACGCGAGGCCTACGGACTGACGACCGGCCTCGGTGCCCGGGTCGGGATTCGGGTCTCCGAGGACGCGCTGGCCGACGTCTCCCTGCACACGATCCGCGGCCGCGCGAACGCGGTCGGGCCGCGGCTGCCTGCGGACGCGGTGCGCGCAGCGATGCTCGTGCGGGCGAACGGGATCGCGTGCGGCGGCTCGGGCGCGCGTCCTGCGGTCGCCCAGGCTCTCGTGGCGGCGCTGAACGCGCACGTCGAGCCAGTCGTTCCAGGAATCGGATCGACCGGCGCCGGCGACCTCTGCGTGCTGGCGCACATCGGGCTCGCGCTCATCGGCGAGGGCGAGGCCCAGAGCAGGGGGAGCGTGCTCCCCGCCCGCGAGGCGCTCGCGCGGGCGGGGCTCGCTCCGCTCGCGCTTGCGCCAAAGGATGGGCTCGCGCTGATCAACGCGACCGCTGCCTCCGCCGCCTGCGGTGCGCTCGCGCTCCACGATGCGCG
>JACCRW010000117.1 GCA_013813345.1 Actinomycetota bacterium | reverse complement strand
GGTTCTACGGGCCTGGCGACCTGCGTCTCGAGGACGTGCCGCGACCGGAGCCCGGACCGGGCGACGTGCTCGTACAGATCGAGGTCGCGCTGACGGACGGCACCGACCTGAAGACGTTCCGACGCGGGCATCCGCTCCTCCTCGAATCGCTCCCGAGCCCGTTTGGCCACGAGTTCTGCGGGATCGACATCGCTACCGGACGACGGGTTGTCGCGGCGAACTCGGCAGCCGGGGACGAGCGGGGCGAACCGCTCGAGCTCCTCAACGGCGCCTACGCTGAGTTCCTGCTCGTGCCCGGGCGGATCGCGAAGGTCAACCTCCTCCCGGTGCCGGCCGGGATGGCGCCCGAGGTGGCGGCGCTCGTAGAGCCGCTCGCGTGTTGCCTGAGAGGCGTCGAGCGGGCCGAAATCGAGGCGGGCGATCGGGTCGCGATCGTCGGCGCCGGCCCGATCGGCATGATGCTCTGTGCGTGCGTCGACGATGCGGGCGGGAAGCCGGAGCTCGTCGGCGGGCGGCCGGAGCGCCGGGCGCTCGCATCCCTTTTCGGTGCCGTGCCGGGCAACGGCGAAGGTGCGAACATCGTGATCGAAGCCGCAGGCACCGAGGAGGCGTGGCAGTGCGCGCTCGAGCTCGTTCGGCCGGGCGGGACGGCCGTCTTCTTCGGCGGGCGCGAGCGCGGAAGCGAGCTGCGCGTCGACACGTTCCGGCTGCATTACGAGGAGCTGACCCTGCGCGGCTCCTTCCACCACGCGCCTCGCCATGTCCGGGCCGCGCTCGCGTTCCTCGCCAGCGGCGCCCGCCCGTTCGAGCGGCTGATCACGCACCGCGTCGGGCTCGAAGGCGTCGCTCCGCTCCTCGCCGATCCCCCGGCCGACTACCTGAAGGCCGCGGTCATTCCGTAGAACGCATGCTCAGGGTGCAACGTCCAGGCCGGTGGCGAGTGCGGCTTGTCGGAGCCGGGTGTCGCGGCTGACCATGGTGACCCCCGAACCGAGCACCGCGGCAGAGGCAAGGTGAATCGCGTCCGCGCCGCGAAGTCGATGCTGAGAGACCACGAGCGCAGCCACTTCGCTGACGTAGATGTCGAGCTCGACGACGGCGATATCCCGCCAGCGCTCCTCTACCTCCAGCCGCGCTCGGCCAAGCTGGCGCCGGCCCCTGATCGACGTCCGCGCCCGCGCAGCGAGCGCCGCGTGTGTCTCGACATACGTCAATCTCGACGCGAAGACGATGGCAGACTCATCCCAGAGCTGGACGATTGCTCGAAAGCTCTGTTCCCGAGCTGCCACGTCCACGAGCGCCGAGGCGTCGAGGTAGAGCTTCAGAACTCGACGCCGCGCCGCATTGCGATCACGATGTCGGAGAGGCTTGGTCCTGGCGGAAGCTTCGGCAGCTTCGAGACATCGATCGGCTGCTTCGGTCGCTTCGCAGGGGTGATCGTTCCCTCGCGAATCAGGCGAGCGTGAAGTTGCTCGTCAGTCTCCGGCGCGAGAATGCGGGCGACCGTGGCGCCGCGCTCGGTGACGATCACCTCATCCCCGTCCTTGACGCGGGCGAGGTAGGAGCTCAGGTTCTCCCTCAGCTCTCGCACGCCGACCTTCACGACCATGAGCCTAGTGTACCTCTCACCGAGGCGGAAGTGTCCACAAAGGACTAGCCGAAGAGCGTCAGCTCGGGCTCGCGCTCGCCGCGCAGGAGCTCGAGATCGACCTCGACGCAGCGGATCCCGCGCGACTCGGCGAGCGTCACGGCCTGTGGCTTGAAGCGCTGGGCGGCGAGGATTCCCCGGCAGCGCTCCTTCGCCGGGTCGGCCCGGATGAAGCCGAGATAGCGCGTGAGCTGCTCCACCGCTTCGATCGTCCCGAGCCGCTTGATCTCAACGGCGACCCAGCCGTCGTCGCAGTCGCGGCACATCAGGTCGACCGGCCCGACCTCCGTCGACCACTCGCGGCGCACGAGCCGCAGCTCCTCCTCGAGTCGATCCGGTCGCGCCGCCAGCGCCTCCTGGAGATCGCGCTCGACGCCGTCCTTCGCGAGCCCGCTCACCTCGTCCATCGGCTGCTCGATGTCGCTCAGCACCTCCGCGATCCTGATCTCGAGCCGATCCTCGGTCTTCCCCGCTCGCTTCCGCACGACGATCAGCCCCGGCTCCTCCTCGATCACGGTCGGCGGGGTCATCCAGTTGAGCGGCTTGTAGCCGCCGCTGTCCGCGTGCACGAGCACGGAGCCGTCCGACTTGAGCAAGAGCAGTCGGGTCGACTCGGGCAGGCGGGCGGTGAGGCGGCCGGTGTAGACGACCTCGCAGCGGGCGACGAGCAGGCGCACCGCGTCAACCTACTGTCCCTTTCGGACAAGTCCTGGGCTTAGAGCCGCGGTCGGCGCGTCTCGGCGCGCTTCCGCGCCGCGGTGAGCCAGCTCCGGCGGACGAGCCCGCTGAATGGGCGGACGACGAGCCAGTAGCGAGCGAATCGCCTCCGAGCCGCGGCGTTCGTGAGGAAGACGCGCGTCTCGGTCTCGAGGCGCGAGCCGTCCCGCTCGGGAACGGCTCGGAACTCGAGCGCCATCTTCGCGAAGCCCGGCTCGTCGAACGCCGCGAAGTCCGCGGCCGGACGCAGGCCGCCGCTCGGCGTCCACGGCCTCCCGATCGCGACGTAGACGCCGTCGGCGTGGTGCTCGAAGCCGTCCTTCCGCATCGCCTCGAGGAGCGTCCCACCGGAATCCGGACGGAGGCCGCGCAGGCGGAAGAGCGCTCGAACGAGCGGCATCTCCGCTGCTCGCACCTCGAGCGCGGCGGCCAGCGCTCGCTCGGGTGTGGCTTCCACGTGGATCGAGTGGCGCTCCCGGTGGTGCCACGCCGGGAGTGCGCCGTCGAGGCCCCGCTGGTACGAATCGTCCACGCTCATCGCGAGCCAGTCTCCCATGCGCACTTCCATTCGGGCCTTGATCCTCTGCCTGCCCCTGCTCGCGCCCGCTGTCGCGCAGGCGGAGGTGCGCGTCGTGCCACCCTTCGACCCGGCGGACTATGCGCAGCGCGCCGCGGTCGGGCTGCTCGTTCCCGGCGCCGGGCCGGAGGTGACGCGCGAGGGGGCGCTCGCCGCCCTCCTCCGCGGCAAGCTCGAGCACGACCTGCTCGGAGGCGTTCCCTCCGGACCGTTGCTGCTCGTGCTCGATCGTCCCGGCGGCCCGCTCGTCCTTGTGAGCCTGCCGCCCGCAGGACGAAGCACGAACGACCGGCGCTATCCGATCGCCGTC
>JACCRW010000076.1 GCA_013813345.1 Actinomycetota bacterium | reverse complement strand
CGTTCTCCCTTCGGTTGAGCGGTGGGCCACCCGGCGCCGACTGTCTCTGGTCGGCTGGTGGGATGCCGCCAGGATCGATGAAGCCGGTAAAGATCGACCACGTAAGCCGGTAAAGCCATGGCTCGAGCAAGCCCGTAAACTTCCAATTCGGCTCCACAAGCGGTAAACGGGCGCATCGACGATCGCATTCTCGGCCCGCTCCAGGTGACGACGAGCGGATCGTGCCGCTCGGCACCGCCAAGCAACAGGCGCTCTCGCCTAGCCCGAGACCGCCGACCGCCGACGCACCGCATGGTCGCGCGCCGGATCTCGCTCCAGCCGGGTCGTCCGGCATCGCACGGACGGCGTCGTCCACACCGGATTCGCGTCAGTCGAGGTCGTAGCGACCTGTGTATGCCTGAGCGGGTGCGGCGAGCAGATCGGAGACCTCGAGCCTCCCACGGAGCCCTTCGAGGCCGCCGGTCGCGTCGATGATCTTCCGCCGTACGGTGATGACGCCGGCCAGATCGACCGTCGCGCGTTCGCTGAACGTGACCGTGCCGGTGCGCCCCTCGACCGTGCAGCTACACGAGCTGACGACCGTCAGGTCGGCGCTCCCATCGGGATGCGTGACGTTGTGGACGAGAGACACCTCGGTGCCGGAGAACGTGCCCGTGAGCGTCCGGCGCACCTGAAGCTCCCGCACGATGTCGTTGCCGTCGCGGTAGCTCAGAACGAGCGTGCGCTCGGTCACCGCGATCGTGCCGGCTGCGGTCTCCTTCGAGGACGCCGTCGCCGTCGAGATCACCGTGACGGCCGCGATTGCGATCGCCGTTGCGATTGCCGCGCTCCCTCCGAATCGATTTCGAGCCTGCTGCATGTCGAGCTCCTCTCCATCCGGGTTGCCCTGTCTGCCGGGCAGTGGCTCGATCGTCCCGCGCGCGGCCGGTTGGCGCCATCAGCGGATCGTCGTATCTTTGATCTGAGATGGAAGGCCTGAGAACCGCTGATGTGGCCGTCGCGCTCGAGCTCGTCGAGGCGCTCGGCCAGAACCGGACGGCGGATCCGTTCCCGCTCGACATGCTGGAGCGGCTCGGCGCTCTCGTCGGCGCGGACGTGGCCACCGGCTACTGCGAAGGTCCTTTGGGGGACTCGTTCGGCCCGTACGAGCTCGGGACGCGGCCGGCGCCGCCCTGGCTACCGGAGGCGCTCGCCGGCTGTGGGCCCGAAGACCCCACGCACAACATCCATCGCAACATGGTCGCCTACCCGGTCGCGATCTCGGACTTCCTGACCCCCCGCGCGTTCGCGCGTCTTGCCGTCTATCACGAGATCTGCCGCCCTCTCGGAGCTGCGGACAGCATGCGCCTCTACCTGCCTTCGCCCTCCGGGCGCGCCCGCTTCTTCTTCTTCGACCGTTCGAGCCGAGGCTTCGAGTTGCGGTCGCGGACGCTGCTCCAGCTCCTGCGGCCACACCTCGTTCGGGCCCGCGATCACTGGCGCTACCCGCTCGAACCGCCCCGGCTCGGGCTCACCCGGCGACAGCTCGAGATCCTGAGCTGGGTCAGCCGCGGCCTCAGTAACGACGAGATCGCGCAGCGGCTCTGGATCTCGGAGCACACCGTGAGGAAGCACCTCGAGAACATCAACCACCGACTCGGAGTCCATAGTCGCGTCGCGGCCGCGGTCGCATTTGTCACGAGCGAACCGTCTGAGGACGAAGTCGTGCTGGATGCGACAATGCCCGAATGAGGGCGGCGGCCATCCTCGGGACGCTCCTCGCCCTGACGATCGCGGGCTCGGCCGGCGCCCGGACCGACGCGAACGGGATCCCCGCCTACGTAAACGGCTACGCGAAGTGGCCGAAGCTGAACGCGAAGCCGATCCGCGGCGGTTCGCCCGCGCACCAGGGCACGAAGCAGGTCTACGCGAGCAAGCGGAAGACGGGCGCGAACTACCCGCTCGGGGCGATCGTCGTCAAGACCGCGACCCCGCCCGGCAAGCAGTGGCTCTCGCTCGTCGCGACGATGCGGAAGATCCGCGGCAGCGCGAACGGTGGCTGGCGTTGGGAAGAGTTCACGCGCTCCTCCCCGACCGCGCGCTTCACGAAGATCGGCTTCCCCGAGTCGGGCTGCGCCGCCTGCCACATGCAGGCGAAGGCGAACGACTACGTCTTCACGCGGCGCTGAGGCGGCTCCGTCCCCTCGACGTTGACGTCCGGGAGCCAGTGGAGCCAGGAGGGGAGGTACCAGTTGCGCGAGCCGAGCAGCTTCATGGCCGCAGGCACGAGTATCGAGCGGACAATCGTCGCGTCGATCAAGAGCGCGACGGCGACCCCGAACCCCATCTGCTGGAACATGATCAGGTCGCCCATCGCGAAGCCCCAGAAGACCGCGATGATGATCAGGGCTGCTCCGGTGATCAGCCGCGCCGTCGAGCCCACGCCGAAGGCGATCGCGGCGTCGTTGTCGCCCGTCTGGCTGTAGCGCTCGCGGATCCGGCTGAGCAGGAAGACCTGGTAGTCCATCGAGAGCCCGAAGAGAACGGCGAAGAGGAAGATCGGCACCCACGCCTCGACGGCATCGGCTTGCTCGAAGCCGAGGAGCTCGTTGCCGACCCCTTCGACGAAGACGAGCACGAGCAGCCCGTAGGCCGCGCCGACCGAGAGCAGGTTCATCACGATCGCCTTGGCGGCGATGACGATCGAGCGGAAGGCGATCGTGAGCAGGATGAACGAGAGGCCGAGCACGAAGGCGAGGACGAGCGGCAGCCAGTTGTTCATCGTGTCGTGGTAGTCGATCTCCTCCGCCGTCGCACCGCCGACGGCCACCTCGGCGTCGACTCCGGCGAACGCTGCCGGAACAACGTCGGCGCGTAGCTCGCGGACCGCGTTCGTCGCGTCCTCGGCGATCGCGTCGCCGCCGAGCGGCAGGGTCAACCGCGCGAGGCTGCCCGCCTCGTTCGTCTCGACCGCCGGCTCGCCGAAGATCGGCTGCCGTCGTGCCGCGGCTTCGACCCGCTCGATCGCGGCGCGAACCTCAGCCGAGTCGGCTTCACCGGCGATCGCGATCTCGACCGGGTCGACGCCGCTACTCGGGAACTCCTCGTTCAGGAGGAGGAACCCCTGCTTCGACTCGAAGCGATCGGGCAGCGTGCTTGCCCCCGCCGACCCGATCTCGAGCGTGAGCGCGGGAAGGGCAGCGGCCACGAGGAGGCCCGTTGCGAGAGCGAGGCTCAACGCCGGCCGGCGCATCACGGCGCGGACGATCCTCGACCAGAAGCGACTCTCTGACGGGGCGGAGGCAGCGCGGCCGAAGAACGGGATCTTGAGGGCATTGATCCGATCGCCGAGGAGACTCAGAACGGCCGGCAGGAGCGTCAGCGCGGCGACGATCGAGACGATCCCGACGAGGATCGCTCCCGCAGCCAGGCTGCGCAGGATCGTGCTCGGGACGAGCAGCAGCCCGATCATCGCGAGCACGAAGGCGATCCCACTGAAGAGCACCGCGCGGCTCGCGGTCGACGCGGAGGTCGCGATCGCGTCGAGCTTCTCCCTGCCTTCCGCGCGCTCCTCGCGGAACCGCGAGAGGACGAACAGCGAGTAGTCGATCCCGAGCGCCAGCCCCATCCCGGTGAGCATGTTGATCGTGAAGACCGAGAGCGGGAACACCTGCCCCACGAGCGCGGTTAGGGCGAGGGCGACCATGATCGAGACGATCGCGATCACGAGCGGCACGACGCCGGCGACGACGGCGCCGAAGACGAGCAGCAGGATGACCAGCGCGGCCGGCCCACCGAAGAAGAGCTCGCCCGTCCGCAGATCGTCCTGCGAGAGCTGCCCGAAATCGGCGTCGGACGTCCACTCGCCGGTCATCGCAGCCGCGATCCCGGGCTCCTCGTCCAGGGCCTGCACCAGCGCGACCAGCGGCTCGACCGTCTCCTCGTCCGGGTCGGCGCCGAGGCCGACGAGCAACTCCGTCGCGTCGCGGTCGGCGGAGACGAGCTGCTCCTCCCCGCTCTCGTAGAAGCCGATCAGGTTCGTCGCGCCTGCCTCGCGAAGCGCGGCGTCGAGTCGCCGAACGCGCTGCTCGAAGGGGGCGTCGTCGACCGAGCCGGTCTCCGAGCGGATCACGACGACCTCGGTCACGTCCTGCTCGGGCGGCGGCGGGGGGAATCCTTCGGCCAGCAGGCTCTCGGCCCGCTTCGACTCGGTCTCGCTCGTGATCCCGATCTCCCCCTCGAGCGCGCTCTCGAGGAATGTCCCGATCGTGCCGACGGCCGCGACGAGGACGACGAGCCAGATCACGAGCACCCGCCAGGGATGTCGGCTGCTCGCGCGTGCCGCTCGCTCGGTGAGACCACGATCGCTCATGGCTTGCTCGCTCCTTCAGTCGTTTCCCGCGGCCGAGGATAACCTATTTCAGACCATCCGTAATAGATATCTTGGGAACGGCTCTACGACTAGATTTGCCGAGGATGACGCCGATCGCCCTCACCTCGGTCTCGTATCTCGTGCTCGGCCTCGTCGGCCGTGCCGGCGGCGCGACGCCCTACGACCTGAAGCGCTGGGTCGGGGAGTCGATCGGCAACTTCTGGACGTTCCCGCACTCACAGCTCTACTCCGAGCCGGCCCGCCTCGCCGAGGCCGGCTTGCTCGAGCAACAGCAGGAGCCGACCGGCCGGCGCCGCCGGACGTACTCGCTCACGGACGACGGGCTCGAAGCGTTGCGGCGCTGGCTGCGAGAGCCGACCGTCGAGCCGCCGCAGATTCGCGATCTCGCGCTGCTGAAGCTCTATTTCGGCCAGTTCGTCTCGCCCGACGAGGTCGCCGCGCAGGCGCGCGTGCAGGAGGCCGCTCATCGGGCGCGGCTCGCCAGATTCACCGCGGTCGACGCCCATCTCGCCGACCACGATCCCGAGGAGATCGCCTACTCGCGCGCGACCCTGCGGCTGGGACTTCTCAGCGAGGAGGCGTTCGTCCGGTTCTGGAGCGAGATCGCCGAGCGCCCGCCGCAGGGACCCTAGCCCTACAGACCGAAGCGGTAGACGTGGACGTCGTGGGGGCCGAACCAGTCGCGGAAGCCGCCGCTCGTCACGCTCACCGATCGGAACACCTGCCGCCCGGCGCCGATCGGAGGCGGCGGCGGCTCCTGGACGTACTCGAAGAGAACCTGGCCTCCACGAAGCGGCGAGCCGTCGAGCTTCCTCGGCAGGCCGGTGAACCCGACTCGCGAGGTCGCGCCGCCCCGGCGGGCCGCGATCACGTAGAGGAAGCGCCCGTCGCGCCGGGTGACGAGGTCGAAATCCTGAGCCGACGCCTTGACGGTCGGCCCGTCGGTCGCGACGAGCGCAGGCGCGACTGCGGTCGACGAGAGCTCCTGGAGCAACGGCCGCAGCACCAGCTCCCAGAACGTCCAGTTCCAGCCTGCGCGCGCATCGACCGGGCGGGATGCCTGCGTCAGATGGCCGCCGAAGAACATCAGCCCCCGCGCGCCGCAGGCGATCGCCTGATAGGCCATGAAGCGGAGCTCGTGCAGCGTGGGGAAGCGAGGCACGACGTTCGGCTTGCGTGCCGACGTGATCGTGCCGCTCCAGGCGATCTGGAGCGTCGTCCACACCGGCTTGGCGCCGGCCGCTCGCACCATCTTCTTCGTCACGTCGCCGACGACGCTGAGGTCACGGTTGCCGAGGTCGGAATGCTCGCCGGGCGGATAGGCGATCGGGAAGATGTCGGCGCCGGTGATGTCGAACGCCGGCCGGTAGGGCGTCAG
>JACCRW010000174.1 GCA_013813345.1 Actinomycetota bacterium | reverse complement strand
GCCACCGTCAGCAGCACGTAGAGCCATGCCTGCTGCGTCCCGGCGAGCACCGTTGCCGCGAGCGCGCTGGCGGCGAGCATCGCCCCAACTGTCTTCCGGCTGCCCGTCGTCAGCACGACCCTGCCGGCCGTGAGGCTGCCGGCGATCTTCGCGGCCGCGACGATGCCGGCGACGATGCCGATCGAGAGCGGCGACAAGCCGAAGTCCTCGTCGAGGATCACCGGGGCGAGGTTGAGCAGCATGCCCATCGCCGACACGAGCAGCAGATCCGGGAGCTGGAGCGCGAGACCCTGGAGCGGCGCAGGACGTGACCGCGCGCGAGCCTGCGCGCCGACGGTGTGAAGCCACGCCGTTACGGGCGGGATCCCTCCGAGTGTCACCGCGGCACCGATGGCGAACGTGAGTCGGATGCTCGTCGCGTTCCCGGCGCCGAGCGCGCGCAGGACGGCGATCCCGCCGCCCGTGAGTGCGGCGCCCGCGGCGGTGCCGACGATGTAGACGGAATACTGGCCGACGAACGCCCGCTCCGAGCCTGTGTCGCCCGAGCGCCGTCCGAGGGCCGCCTGCACGCCGACCCAGAAGAGACCCATGCCGATCCCCTGGACGAGCGCGCCGGCGGCGAGCCACCCGCTTGCGGTCGAGACGACGAGGACGAGATCGCCTGCGGCGATCGTGACGAGGCCGAGCGCGATCCCGGTCTCGGCCCGCCGTAGCGGCAGCGCCAGCAGGGCGCCGAGCGAGAACGCGATCGTGTTGAGCCCGATCAGCACACCGGCGACGAATGCTGTGCCCCCTTCGGCGAGGACGACGAGCGGCAGCGCGACGGCGAGATTGGCGTACGAGATCCCCGCGCCGAGCGCCGAGGCAACGAGAGCACGGCGGGCCAGTGTCATGACAGAACGCAAGGTACCGGCCTGTCCGAACGCTAGGCTCAGAGACAGGATGCCGGGAAAGCACTACCTCTTCACACCGGGGCCGACGCCGCTGCCGCCCGAGGTGCGCGAGGTGCTGGCGCGTCCGGCGATCCACCCCCGCGGCCCGGACTTCCTGCCGCCGTACGAGCGTGTGCTCGGCCGGCTGAAGGAGGTCTTCCGGACCGAGCACGACGTGCTGCTCTTCAGCTCCTCGGGAACGGGCGCGTTCGAGTCGGCCGTCGCGAACCTCACCGAGCCCGGCGAGCACGCCCTCGTCGTCTCGAGCGGCCATTTCGGCGAGCGCTGGGCGGCCATGGCCACCCGCTACGGTGCCGACGTCGACCACCTCCGCTACGCCTGGGGCGAGACGCCCGACCCTGACGAGGTGCGAGCCCGCGCCGCGGGCGCCGCGGTCGTCTACGTCGTCCACTCCGAGACCTCGACCGGGGTCGTGTCCGACGTCCAGGCGCTCGGCGCCGCCGACAAGGACGCCGGTGCGCTCGTTGTCGTCGACGCGATCTCGAGCGTCGGCGCCGTCCCGTGCGAGACCGACGCGTGGGGCCTCGATGTCGTCGTCTGCGGCTCGCAGAAGGCGCTGATGACCCCGCCCGGGCTGGGCTTTGCGTCCGTGTCGCCGGCGGCACTCGCGAAGGCGCGCGAGACGACGACGCCGCGCTTCTACTTCGATTGGGAGCGCACTCACCAGGCCCAGGCCAAGCTCGACGCGCCCTTTACGCTCGCGGTGCCGCTCGTGCTCGGGCTCGACGTCGCGCTCGGCCTGCTGCTTCGGGAAGGTCTCGACGCCGCCTTCGAGCGCCACGTCCGCCTAGGCCGGGCTACCCGCGGCGGGATCAAGGCGATGGGGCTCGAGCTGGCCTCGCCCGACGAGGATCGCTCCGCCGTCGTGACGGCCGTGCACGCCCCGGACGAGCTCGACGTCTCCGCGTTCCTGCTCGATCTGCACGAGCGGCTCGGCGTGCAGCTGATCGGCGGCCAGGGCGAGTGGAGCGGCAAGGTCTTCCGGATCGGCCACCTCGGCTGGTTCGACATCCTCGACATCACGACCGCGCTCACCGCCGTCGAGGACGGGCTCGCCGCCGCGGGGGTGGAGATCGAGCGCGGCGTCGCAATCCCGGCCGCCCTCGGGGCGTACGACGTCGCACGCGTCTGAAGGTCCTGGAGGATTCAGCGGCGGTCGGCGCGCTCGCGCCAAGGCGCGAGGGACATGGCCTCCGAGGGCGACGAGCTCACTCGAGATGCTGCCCGGAGAACCCGAGCGGTGACCCGTGTCGGCGTAAAACTGCTCGAGGATGAGATGGCGAGCTGTTGCCACGGCCCGTAGTGACGGGGCGGCACGCGCCACGACACCGGTGCCAGGATGGCGACGCGCAGCGGAATCACGGCAGCCGTTTCAACCTGGTGTCGACGTGAGTTACCGGCCGACTGTACGCCGCTCCGCGGGACGGGCTCGCCTCCGCCGCCTGGTCACCCAGTCAGTCGGCCGATCGAAGTGGATCGATGACGATCGACCGTGACTCGCGCATGACGCCGCGACGAGTCGCTCTAGCGTTGTCCTGCCGTGTCTCGGTCTGCCCTGTAGGGTCGCGTTCGGAAACCGAGCCGACGAAGGTCCGAGATCCTCGCGAGCGACGATGACGACAGGCCGGCGCGGTGCGCATGATGTCGCGGCTCGCGAAGTACGACGTCCTTTTCGAGCCGGTGCGGATCGGCCCGAAGACGGCGCCGAATCGGTTCTATCAGGTGCCGTTCTCGACCGGCTTCGGGGCGGAGCGTCCCCACGAGCAAGCCCGCTTTCGCGCGACGAGGGCAGAGGGTGGCTGGGGAACCGTCTGCGTCGAGCTGTGCTCGATCTCACCGGAATCGGACCGCGCACCACTCCCTGTCCCCGCGCGGCTCTGGGACGACGACGACATGCGGAATCTCACGATCGTCTGCGACGAGGTTCACGCACACGGAAGCCTCATCGGCGTGGCGCTGTGGCACGGCGGTGCGAACGTCGACTTTCCGCCGAGCCGTCTGATCCCGGGTGCTCCCAGCCCGCTCCCGTCGGACAGGTTCCCGCTCAGTTACCCGCGCGAGCTCGACGTCGAGGAGATTCACGCCATTCAGGAGCGCTACGTGATGGCAGCGCGTCGGGCACGGAGCGCAGGCTTCGACATTCTCTACGTCTACGGGGCCCACGGGAACCTGCCGAGCCAGTTCCTGTCTCCGTTCTACAACAAGCGAACGGACGAGTACGGGGGGAGCCTCGAGAACCGCGCGAGATTCTGGATCGAGACGCTGCAGGCGGTACGCCGTGAGGTCGGAGACAGCTGTGCGGTGGCGGTGCGGTTGGGCATCGACCTGTCGGGCCGCGTCGGCGTCGATCTAGAGGAGACGCTCGCCTTCATCCGGCTCGCTGAAGCCGAGGTCGATCTCTGGGACGTCAACACGAGCGTGATCAGCCGCCCTTGGCTGGACCTGACGCCGTCGCGGACGGCCGAGCAGGGCTCCCAGCTGCCCGTGACGAGCCGGGTGCGGGAGGCAACAGAGAAACCGATCGTCGGGGTGAGTCGACTCACAGATCCCGATCTGATGGTCGAGATGATCCGTTCTGGCGCCTTCGACCTGATCGGCGGCGCTCGCCCGTCGATCGCAGATCCATTTCTGCCGGCGAAGATCCGGGTAGGGCGCAACGCCGACATTCGGGAATGCATCGGCTGAAACCTCTGCATTTCGCGCATCGCGTCGGGCTACAGCCTCGCATGCACCCAGAATCCGACGGCGGGCGAGGAGTATCGCCGCGACTGGCACCCCGAGCGCGTCCCGCAAGCCGGGAGGCGCGATCGCAAGGTGATCGTGATCGGGGCGGGCGTGGCGGGCATGGAGTGCGCGATCACGCTGGCCAACGCAGGCATGCGTCAGGTCGTGCTCGTTGAGGGCGGCACGACCGTCGGAGGTCATGTGGCCAGGATCGCGCAGCTTCCGGGCCTCGGAGAGTGGAGACGGCTCGTCGCCTACCGCGACAGGCAGCTCGCGCAACTCGACGCCGTCGAAGTGGTTGTGAGCACGACGCTCGGCAGCGGCGATGTTCTCGACAGGAAAGCCGAGGTCGTCGTCGTGGCGACCGGTGCTTACTGGTCCCAGGACGGTGTGAGCCATCTCACGCATGAGCCGCTCGACGGCGCACGCGCAGGACACGTCCTGACCCCCGATGCGCTGGCGGAAGGTCGGCGACCCGAAGGTGACAACCTGCTCGTGTACGACTGCGAGGGCTATTTCATGGGAGCCGCCATGGCAGAGCTCCTCGCCGTCGAACGGCCCGACGCGCGCATCCGGCTCGTAACACCCTTTCCCGTCGTCGGACCCTTCCTCGACCTCACCTTCGAGGCCGACACGGCCCGGCGACGCCTGCACGCGCTCGACGTCCAGACGATCACGGGCTCGGAGGTGCGCGCGATCGCCGCCCACTCCTGCGAGCTCTGGCGCTTCGACCAACAAGAAGAGATACCGGCCGCCGGCGTGGTGCTCGTCACCAGTCGACGCAGCCATGACGACCTCTATCGCGAGCTCCGCAACGACCCTGACCGCTTGGCACAGGCCGGGATCGAGGAACTCCACGCGATCGGCGACTGTGCAAGCCCCAGACATATCGCAGAGTCCATCTTCGACGGGCATCGCATAGCCCGGGCAATCGGAGGAACCGACTCCAACGGCTTCATCCGCGACCTCCGGATCGTCACCGGCAGACCCGCCGAAGCCATCGAACGAGCGGATTCGCAGATCGCGCCGTCAGCTGTCTGATCGCGCGCTCGAAGTTCTCGGCTCGTAGCAGCGTGGCCACCTCCGACACAACATCGCTGTGCTTGAAAGCGAGATCGTACGACGTCAGGGAGTCTAGATCGCGTTCTGGTGCCTACAACCAGCTGCCCGCGGCCGGGATCTGCCCGAGTTGAACTTTCTGCGAGGCAACGAAGAAAGCACCCGTCGGGTGAATGCACGTTCGCTGCTCGCTACGGCGCCGCCTGGGCCGAGCACAATCTGGACGCGATCATGGCAATGCACAGCGACGACACGGTGTTCCATTTCACGGGGCCAGCGATAAGCGGGCCGGGAGTTCAAAACTACATCAGTGGAGGGATGGCCGAGCGAGGAAGAACTTCAGCGGCGCTCGCGCGAGGGCGCGAGGGACGTGGCCGCCGCCGTGACGAGCGGGCGCTCCCGCAGGTAGGGGAGCGGGACGCTCGGGTCGGGGGAGTCGATCTCACGCGCGAGCCGGTGCCCGTCGAAGATGGCGTCGCCGAGCAGCCGCGGCGAGAGGCAGTCGCCGATCCGGTAGACGCCCTCGATTTCCGCGTTGCGCAGCGACTCGGGCGGCTCTGCCGTCAGCTCGGTATAGAGCGTGCCGTCGGAGACTCGCTGCGTGACGAGCACGACCGCGTCAGCTTCCAGCGTGACCGGGTCGGCGAACAGGTTCTGCCCCAGCGTCCGGCCCGGCTCGAGCGCCGTCACGGTCGTGCCCGTCGCCATCGAGACGCCGAGCTCGTGCAGCCGCCGCCAGAGCGGATAGATCTCGAGGGTCTCCACGCAGAGAGACGCTACCTGCTCGTAGGGCGTCGCGAGTGTCACCCGGTACCCTTCGAGAGCGAGCAGCTCGGCGAGGCTCGCGCCCATGAAGTAGCCGTCGCAGTCGTAGACGACGACTCGCTCGCCCGGGGGGCGCTTCCCCTTGACCATCACCTGCTCCGGCGTCAGCACCCACGGCTGCGACGCGTCGGCGCCCGGGATCGGCCGGCAGGTGACGCCGTTCAGCCCGTCGGTTGCCCAGTGGGAGCCGGTTGCGACGACGACGAGCTCGGCGCCGTACTCGAGCGTCTCCTGTGGGCCAAGCCTGACTCCTGTTCTCACCTCGACGTTCGGCAGCCGCTCCAGCTGCACCTTACGCCAGTCGAGCACACGGCCCCACTCGCCGAGACAAGGAAGCTGAGGGATCCAGCGGGTGGTGCCGCCGATCTCCGTCTCGGCCTCGACGAGGTGGACGCGCCGGAACTCCCGCTTGCCGAGGACGATCGCGCACTCCAGGCCGGCCGGGCCGGCGCCGACGACGAGCACGTCGCGGTCGGCGTTGGCGGCGCGGGTGAAGCGCTCGGGGTGCCAGCCACGCCGGAACTCCTCGCCCGCGGTGGCGTTCTGCGTACAGCCGATGTGCAGGTGGTTATTGGCCCGTGAATAGCAAAAGTTGCAGCCAATGCACTCATTCACCTCGTCGTAGCGGCCCTCCTCGATCTTCCGGGGCAGGTACGGATCGGCGATGGAAGGGCGCGCGGCACCGATCAGGTCGAGTTGACCGTCCTGGATCGCGGCGGCCATGGTGTCCGGGTTCGTGAAGCGCCCGGTGCCGACGATCGGCTTGCTGGTCGCCTCGCGCACGCGGGCCGTCCATTCGAGCTGGTGACCTTCCGGGTAGAAGCGCGAGGCTCCCGAGTCGACCCGCGCCTCTCCCGAGA
>JACCRW010000052.1 GCA_013813345.1 Actinomycetota bacterium | reverse complement strand
GGAGCCGCGTCGCGATCTCCTTGTAGCGGTAGCCGCGGGCGATCAGCTGGAGAACCTCGCGCTCGCGCGTCGTGAGGACGTCGAGCTCGGGGTCGACCGGAGGTGCGCCGGAGCGGAAGGCGTCGAGAACGAAGCCGGCGAGTCGCGGCGAGAAGACGGCATCGCCGTCGGCGGTGCGACGGACTGCCTCGATCAGATCGGCGCCCGAGATCGACTTCGTCACGTAGCCGCGCGCACCGGCCCGGATCACCGCGATCACGTCCTCGGCCGCATCGGAGACTGAGAGCGCGAGGAAGCGGACGCCGGGCCGCTCCGGGGCTACCTGCGCGATCACCGCGTGGCCGCCGCCGTCTGGGAGGTGGACGTCGAGGAGGACGACGTCCGGGTCGAGCTCGCGGATCAGCGGCACCGCCGCGGCGACCGATCCCGCCTCGCCGACGATCTCGACCGCCTCACCGAGCTCGCTCCGCACGCCCGCGCGGAAGAGATCGTGGTCGTCGACGAGCACGACGCGCCGGCGACTCATGGTTGCCTCTGCAGGCGGAGCTCGACCTCGGTGCCCTCCGGCGACGACGCGAGCGTCGCGGTCCCGCCGGCGCGGATCATGCGACCGCGGATCGACTCGGCGATCCCGTGCGCGCCCGGCGGCACCGCCGCGGGATCGAAGCCGCCACCGCGATCGCGGACGAAGATCGCGATCTCGTCCTCACCGACGTCGACGAACGTCGAGATCTCGTCGGCGCCGGAATGGCGCGCCGCGTTCGCCATCGCCTCGCGGGCGGCGAGCACGATCGCCCCGACCCGATCGTCGAGCGGCACGTCGCCGGTCCGGACGAGTTCGACAGGCACGCCGTGCAGCTCCTCCACCTCAGCGGCCGCGTCCTCGATCGCGGCTGCGAGACCGGCGCCCTCGGCAAGGGGGGCGGGGTACAGCCACGCGCGTAACTCGCGCTCCTGGCGCCGTGCGAGCGTCGCCACGCGACGAGGATCGCCCGATTCCCGCTGGACGAGCGCAAGCGTCTGGAGCACCGAGTCGTGCACGCGCGCGGCCATTTCGGCGCGCTCCTGCTGGCGGATGCGGCCGGTGCGCTCGGTATCGCGCTCGGCCGCCAGCCGCCACGCCCACGGCGCGAGCACGAGCACGAGCGCGATCGCGACGGCGCTCGACTCGAACGCGGCGTCGCGGCCGGCGTCGGCCGCGTTCTGGTCGACGAACAGGATCACGCCGAGGGCGACGAGCGCGACCCCGGCAACGAACCGGACGCCCTGACGGCGTCGCGCAAGCAGGATCCCCGCGGCGCAGAGAGCTCCCGGCCAGATCAGCGAGTCGGAGAAGCCGAAGCCGCGCAGGGCGATCGCGGCAGCCACGGCTAGCGCGAGGAAGCCGAGCAGCCGGCGTCGCGGCGACGGCGCCGGCCCTTGCTCCGGAGCAACGGCGAGCCAGGCGCCCGCATACGCGACGATCCCGGCGCCGCCTGCGAACGCGAGCAGCGCGAACGTGAGCCGCGGCAGCGTCGCGTCCACGCCGAGGCTCTTGCCGATGCCCGCGCAGACGCCGGCGACAGCTCGGCCGTCCTCGGCGCGCCGGACGCTCGGCAACGCGAGCGGAAGCCGATACGGGGCCGGCATCAACGCCGACGGACCTCGAGGCTGCCCATCGAGACGTCCGCGTCGAGCCTCAGCACAGGCGCGTCGGTGGTAGAGCCCTCGACGGTCACTCGCTTGTGGGCGGCTGCCCCCTCGTCGCGGTCGCCGAGCACGTTGACCTCGCCGACCGACGCGCGAGCGTCGATCTCGAGCGCGGCGCCTTCCGGCACGGTGACGATGACGTCGCCGATCCCGAGCCGGACGTCGACCTCGGTCGCCCCGGGCGGCAGCTCGAGGCGGGACAGGTCGACGGCGAGCTCCCCGAGGCCGAGCTCGTACGACTCGTCGAGCTCGGCTACCGTAGCCGGGCGCTCGAGCTTCTCGCCGATCCCGGAGGAGAACGAGACCGGGGTGGCCGCCGCGACGCCGAAGCCCGCGAGGAGCACGAGCCCGAGCAGGACCAGGCTGCCGACCCGGCGACCCGTGCTCGCCCCGACGGCGATGGCCGCACCGACGATCGCAACCCCGGCGGCGAGCGCGACTGCAACGTCGACGTCGTAGACATCGAGCACCGCGAGCAGGCCGAGGAGCCCCGCCACGGCCAGCAGGGCACCGAGGACCGGGGAGAGGAGCGACGGCCGCTTCGGCTGACGGGAAGCCGCCGGCGCCGGCGGCCCGGCGGCCTGCTCGACGCGCGACCCGTCGGGACGCCTACCAACATGCCACCAGACGATCGCGGCGCCCACGAGGACGGCGGCGAGCCAGACGTTGCCGGTACCGGGCCAGAAGCTCACCTCCGAGAGCGCGAGAATCGCACCGAACGCGAGCAGGCCGACACCGATCAGGAGCCAGGGCCGGTCGCGGTGCTCGCGCAGCGCCTCGACCGCGATCGAGTCGTCGCTCGATTCGCTCGGCATCACGAGCCAGGCAGCGAGGTAGAGGAGCAGGCCGGTGCCCCCGGCGAGCGAGAGCGCCGCGAATGCGATCCGATAGACGAGCGGGTTGACGTCGAAGTAGCGGCCGAGCCCGGCGCTGACGCCCGCAAGCCAGCGGCCCTCATCGACCCGGACGAGCCGGCGGGGTGGGGCCCCGTCGACGGTAATGGTTTCGGTGATCGTGTCTGACATCGTGAGCCTCCTTGGAGAATGCTCACAGCTTCCGGGACGGGCGACCGGAGCGGTATCCGGCAAGACCCTGAGCCGACCCTGATCTTCGCCCCCATCTAGACCCTATGTAAAGCTAGCTTGACATCGATCGCATGTCAAGCTAGCTTTACACCAGATGAAGAACGCAATTCGCGAGCTGCGCGCAGCACGGAGCCTTTCTCAGGCCGAGCTGGCGAAGGCAATGCGGGTGTCGCGCCAGACGATCAACGCGATCGAGACGGAGCGGTACACGCCGTCTCTCCCACTCGCACTCGCGCTCGCTCGCTATTTCGACTCGACAGTCGAGGAGGTCTTCGATGGAGGCAACGACGATGCTTAGGTCCAAATGGTTCCTACCGGGGTTCTCGGCTGCCCTCGGGCTCGCCTTCCTGGCGGCGCTCTGGGCAGGTGGCAAGCCTCGCGACGGGCTCTTCTCCCTCGGGGTGATGACCGTCGTCGGGCTGCTCATCCTGCTCGGTGGGCGCAGCGAGACGATTCGCGGGTTGAGGGGCGACGGCCGAGACGAGCGGTTCGCCCGCCTCGACCTCGTTGCGACCGCGATCGCGGGAAACGTCCTGATCGGGATCGTGATCGGCGCCTGCGTCTGGGAGTGGGCGCACGGCCGCGACGGCACGCCCTTCGTCCAGTTGGGCGCGGTCGCGGGCGTCGCCTACATCCTGGCCCTGGGCTTCCTGAGGTGGCGGAGTTGACCGGCGTGCAGCTTCGCAGGCTCGCTACTGTCGCAGCAGTCAGCGCGCTCGTCGCAGTCGGTGTCGCGGCCGCGGCGCCGCCGGCCTACTAACGGTCGCAACAGCGCATCCTCGTCGATGGCCGTGCGGTTGCCGCGCTCGTGCGGGCAGGCGACGCCGACGGCCTCTTCGAGCGCTTCACGCCGGGTCTCGCCCGTGCCGTCCCGCTCTCCGAGGTCGAGCGGATCCTTGGTGAAACCCTCCGGATCGCGCCTGTCGGAGCCCCGACCGCCGAATCTGCCCTGCCGCTCGGACCGAGTCGCCGCGGCTACGTCGCGCTCCATCAGTGGGGCGAGCGGGCGATCATGCTCCAGGCCTTCCGCGACGCGCGGGGGAGGATCGATGCAATCGCCCTCGCGCCGCCGAAGACGCTTCCGCGCGATCCAACTGGACGTCGTCAACTGCGTGCTCGCCTGGTGCTGCCGTTCCACGGCACGTGGTGGGTCGTCTCGGGCGGGCCCACCGAGCAACAGAATCATCACGTCGTCGCGCCAGACCAGCGCCACGCCTACGACCTCGTCGTCTGGCGCTTCGGCGCCACGCATCGCGGCCTCGGGACGAAGAACGCGGACTACTGGGCCTGGGGGAAGTCCATCCTTGCGCCGACCCCGGGGGTCGTCGTGGCAGCCATGGACGGAATCCGCGACAACCGGCCGCAGGTGCAGGTCGAGAACC
>JACCRW010000025.1 GCA_013813345.1 Actinomycetota bacterium | reverse complement strand
AGTTCTCGCGCGCCGCAGAGTGTCGGGCCGAGTGGCCCCGCGCCTGGAAGAAGCTGGCGCGCGTGGCGTGAGGCTCCGCATCCCGCGCCGGCAGAAGGTCGTCAGGGCCGCAGGAGGTCTCGTCGTCCGGCCAGGGCCTGAGGTGTCGGGGTCTGAGGTGCTGCTCGTGCATCGGCCGAAGTACGACGACTGGACGCTCCCTAAGGGCAAGGCCAACCCTGGCGAGCCCGACGAGGCCTGCGCGCTCCGCGAGGTCGAGGAGGAGACGGGTCGGCGTTGCGTCCCCGGAGCCGAGCTCGCGACGACGCGTTACACCGACTCGCGCGGTCGCCCGAAGGCCGTTCGCTACTGGCTGATGAGCGTCGAGAGCGGCGAGTTCGTTCCGAATCGAGAGGTCGACGAGATCGCGTGGCTCGACGTAGAGGCCGCTGCGGAGCGACTCTCGTACGAGCGCGATCTACCTCTGCTCGCCGGTCTTTTCTAGTTTCTAAGCCAAAGTTCCGAAGGAAGTTTGGCTCAGGCGGCGGCGCGCTCGCTCGCGAGCCTGAGCGCGACGCCCTCGCGGATTCCGCCCTTAGCCGGAGCGAGCTCGACGCCGAGGAGCCGCGAGACCTCGGCGAGGATGAGCGCGCCCGCGAGGAGCGTTCGGGCGCGGTGGACCGGAACTGCGAGCTCGGCCCCGGCCCGCTCGGCGGAACGGCCCGTAAGGAACCCGATCACCCGGTCGAGCGCGTCGGGTCCGTAGGCTCGCCCGACGATCCGCGCGACCGCACGCGCGCTGCCGCCCGTGGCGAGCGCACGCTCGGGGCGGGGCGGCTCGAGGATCGCCAGGGCGTCGCGAACCGCAGCACGCGCTTGCTCGATCTCGGCGATGCCGGGGGGATCGCCGTGCAGGAGCGACGCAGTCAGCCGGAGCGACCCGATATCCACCGAGCGGACCCAGGCGGGGCCGAGGAGCGCCGTGCCGACCACGAGCTCCGTCGAGCCGCCGCCGACGTCGCAGACGGCGACAACGTCGTCACCGACGTCGGTTCGCGCGACCGCGCCGGTGTAGGCGAGCCGGCCTTCTTCCTCCGCCGAGAGGACGCGAACCGGAGCATGGGTCGCTCGCGCGAGTACGTCGAGCAGACGCTCCGAGGGACTTTGCCGACCAGGCGCCGTGACGACCGTCTCGAGTTCCCGCACGCGGTGCTTCCGAGCAATCCGGCCGAACTCGGTCGCCACGCCAGCCAGCTCCTCGAGCTTGCGGCGCCGAACGCGTCCGTGCACGAGGATCTCCTCGCCGAGACCGACGTGCGCGCGCTCCTCTCGGAGTGAGCGCACCTCGCCGCCGGCGACCGCCGCGACGAGCAGGCGCACCGTGTTCGAGCCCACATCGACGACCCCGACCTTCATCTCGTCCATTGTCTTTGCCTCCCCGGTCGGAGCCCGTCCCACGCTCAGCGGTTCCGGTTGCGTGCGGCCGCGACCCTGCGCGAGCGAACACGTGCCCGGCGCTGCAGATTGAGTTGATGGTTGTGCGCCCGCTCCCCTTTCTCGGGGCCAACCCGCGTCCAGGCGCCGTCCGCCGCGAGCTGCCAGGCCGCTGTGTTGTCTGCGAGGGCGCTGTCGAACATCGCGACCACCTCCTGGCGCAGTCGGGCCTGCTCGACCGGCACGAGCACCTCGATCCGCCGGTCGAGGTTGCGCGTCATCAGATCGGCGCTGCCGAGGTAGAGCTCGACCGCGTCGTCGATCTCGAAGGCGTAGACACGGCTGTGCTCGAGGAAGCGCCCGATGATCGAGCGGACGCGGATGTTCTCGCTCAGGCCCGGCACGCCCGGACGCAGCATGCAGATCGAGCGCGAGACGATCTCGATCGTGGCGCCGGCGGTCGAAGCCGCGTAGAGCTCGTCGATCAGCGCCTGATCGGTGAGTGAGTTGACCTTGATCCGGATGCGGGCGTGCTTGCCGTCGGCGGCGGCGTGGGCGACCGCGCGGATCCGCTCTGCAAGACGCGCCCGCAGGCTGAACGGGGCGACGAGGATCTTCTTGAAGCGGACCGGCTGGCCGAAGCCGGTCAGGTAGTTGAAGAGCGAGGCGATGTCGGCCGTGATCTCGGGATCGGCCGTGAACAGGCTCAAGTCCTCGTAGGAGCGCGCTGTCTCGGCGTGGTAGTTGCCGGTCCCGACATGGACGTAGCGGCGAAGCGCGTTGCCCTCGCGCCGGACGACGAGCGTCATCTTCGCGTGCACCTTCAGGTCGGGGAAGCCGTAGACGACGTGGACGC
>JACCRW010000443.1 GCA_013813345.1 Actinomycetota bacterium | reverse complement strand
GAGGCGACGCGCGAGAGAACGACCTTGGCGTAGCCCCTTGGATCCGCGGACGTGGCGAACTGGTTGAAGGCCGCGGTCGCGCCCATCCAGCCGTCTCCCGTGACCCCGGCGCGCGATGAGGTCAGGCGCAGCGGCCCGTTGAGGCGGTAGAGCTGGAGTGACCCGTGCGGCTCGCCGACTCTCGTGCCGACGAGGTCGGCGTCGTTCTCCGCCACCACCCAGCGGAAGCCGGGATCGGGCGAGAGGCTGCCGTCGGCGCTGCCGAGATTCGGCGTCAGCGTCGGCCCTGGGCCAGGCGCCGAGCCGTCGAGGCTCCAGACCTGCTTCAGGGAGCGGTTCCAGAATTCGAGCAGGTGGATCCCGTTCGCGTCGTCGACCGCGTCGCCGAGGAAGAGCGCCGGCTCCCCTCCCGTCGCCCGGTCGAGCCAGTCCACCGGCTGCGGGGCGTTCTCGTAGAGGCGCCGCGCGAAGTCGTTCTGGCCCTCGGCCGCGTAGATCTCGGCGGTCACATTCCAGCCGACGACGAGTGCGCCGGCGACCGCCGCGAGGACAGCGGCGCGGCGACCACGGACGAGGCTGCGGGCCACGAGCAGGGCGACGGAGAGGACGAGCACGACGATGAGCCCCTGCTCGATCCGCTCCCCCTCCCAGCGCCAGACCCGGTTCGGGAGCGCGGCGATTGCGAGGCCGGGCGCGTCGTAGTAGGGGTACTTGTCGAGCTCGTACGGCGTCGTCAGGAGAACGTAGAGCGCGACCACCGCGGCAACGGCGAGCGCGACGAACCGCCTGCCCGGCCGCTCGAGCAGCAGAGCCGTGCCGGCGAAGAGGAGCGGCGCGACGTAGATCAGGTTCCGCTCCACGGTCACGGTTCCGAACTCCGTCGAGATGTAGGCCGCCTTCACGGCCGTGTAGAGGCCAAAGGTGAAAAAGGCCGCAAGCGAGGTGAGGGCGAACGCCCGCACGTTGCGATCCGGATCGCGCCCTCGCGTCAGCGCCGCGGCGAGCCCCGCGACGAACGGGAGCACGCCGATCCCGATCACGAGCGCGCCGAGCGCCCGCAACCCGTAGTCGAACATCCGGTCCTTGTAGAAGCCGGTCGAGCGATACCACTCCTCCGACCGGTGGCCGAGGAAGGCGCTGAGCGCGAGCGCCGCTCCGAGGCCGAGGATCGCGAGCCCGATCCAGTCCCAGCGCGACCACGTTTCGCGCCGGCGGCGGAACGCGGGGTGTTGCCAGCCGGCGAGCGCGAGCGCAAGCCCGAAGACAGGGATCAGGATCGAAAGCTGGGCCCGAACGAGGAACGCCCCCGCGCAGACGATGGCCGCGAGCCCGATCGTCCAGCGGGTCGGGCGCGCGAGGGCGCGGGCGATCAGCCACAACGCTGCCGTAGCGACCGGGTAGGCGAGCGGCTCCTCGACGAGGAAGGGGGCATACGAGAGCGCGGGGATCGCCGCCGCCGCGACGGCCGCGCCGAGCGCCCAGGGCCTGGAGACGATCGTCCGCGCAAGCGCGTAGGCGGGGAAGATCGTCGCCGTCATCACGAGCACGCCGATAAACTTGGCCGCCTCGTAGGCGCTCGCGGTGTCGTCGATCCACCAGGCGGGGGCGACGAGGTAGGAGTAGAGCGTCTGAACGCCGTAGGGGGCACCGCGGCGCGCCGACTCGCCCGTCTCGGCGATCGAGCGCGAGATCTGGGCGAACTCGAGCTCGTCGGTGAAGATCGTGGGCGAGTCGTGGCGGCTCGCCTGCCACGCGTAGAGGCAGCAGAGGAGGATGTAGCCGAGCACGAGCGGCAGCGCTTCGAGGGCGCGATCGAGCGCCCGCCTACGTGCGGTCTCAGAGGCGGTCGTACCGGTCACTCCGCGAGCGCCTCGACCAGGCTGTGCGGCGCAGCCGTCGTGTCGCGCCGGACGAAGCGGCACGGGATACCCGCGCCGGTGCACGCGTCGAGGACGGGCTGGAGCCGCTCGACGGGCGCGTCGGGGATCGAGACGAGCACCTCCTCGAGCCCGGGCACGAAGCGCTCGGCATCGTCGAGATCGCCGATCACGATCACGCCCTGGATCCGGCGGCGGCGCAGCTGCAGGTTGTCGTCGAGGAAGCCGATCACGCGTTCGCCGGCCGTCTCCTGGAGCTCGCGGGCGAGGCTCCGGCCCGAGCGGCCCGCGCCGACGATCAGAACGCGCCGCCCGCCACGATCGCGGAGCTGCGGCAGCGTCCGCAGGATGAGGCGCGACGCCGCGACAAGGACGAAGCACAGGAGTGCATCGACGACGAAGATCTCCCAGGGGAACTCCTTCAGCGGCCTCGTCGCCGCGAGCAGACCGAGCGCGACCGGCGCCGAGACGAACGTCGCGGCCGCGAGCGAGGCGAGGTCGCGCGCGCCCGCATAGCGCCAGATCCGCCGGTAGACAACGAACGCGACGAAGGCGACGTAGCGCGTGCCGAGCAGGATCGGCAGGGCTGCGACGAACACCTGCCGCTGGTACCCCGTACCGAGCCCGTCGACGAAGAGGAGGTAGGCGACGCCGAACGAGGCGAGGATCGCGGCGAAGTCGGCGACCACCTCGACGAGCCT
>JACCRW010000437.1 GCA_013813345.1 Actinomycetota bacterium | reverse complement strand
CTCCGTCTGCTCGTCGCGCTGACCGGCGTTCTCGGGGTGGCTGCGGTCGGCGGCTGGATCGCCTTCGCCTTCCGACCCGAGCGCGACATTGCCCTCGCCGCTGGGGGCTTGCTTGCGACGGCGATCGCCGAGGCCGGTGCTGCCGTGCTCGCGCGGGCCACGCGCCGCGTTCGCGCCGACGAGGAGACGTTCGCCCAGGCCCGCGAGACGATCGACGGGATGATCGCCGAGGAGACCGAGCAGGTCGGAGCCGATCTCCAGCGCTGGATCGCGCGGATCCGCGCGGATTCGCTTTCGCTGCTCGCGGAGGAGGAGCGGCGGCTCGCGGAGGAGCGTCGCGGTGAGCTGGGCGAGCGGGAGCAGCGGGTCGCAACCGAGCTGGCCGATGCGCTGGCAGCGGTCGAGCGCCGGGTGGACGAGCGCCTGCGCGGTTGGTCGGACGATCTCGAGAAGGCTCAGCAGGCGCTCGGCACGCAGCTCGAGCGGCTCGAGCAGCGCCAGCGGCAGCTGATCGGCGAGGCCGAAACCCGGATCGAAGCGGAAGCCGCCGACCTCTTCACGACCTCCGAGGCCCAGCGCGCCTCGGTGATCCGCCTCCGCGAGGAGCTCGAGCAGTCGGCGCAGGCGGCTGTCGCCGAGGCGCTCGACGAGCTCGAGGCGCACACGGGCGAGCGCCGCCGCGTGATCGAGGAGATCGCCGAGCGGCTGCGGTTGCGCGAGCAGGCTCTCGCCGAGCAGATCGAGCGGGGCGAGACCGAGGCTGTTCGGCGGATCGAAGCCTCCTTCGCCGACATCGAGCGGCGGCAGATCGAGCATCTGCAGCGCATCGTCACTCGCGAGGGAGAGCGCTACGCCGAGGCCGCCACGCAGCAGTTCGAGCAGATGATGAAAGGAGCGCGAGAGGATGCGGCCGGCCGCCTCTCTCGGGAGCTCGACCGCGCCGTCGACACGTTCGTCCGCCAGGCCGACGCCCTCTTCGCGGAGCGAATCGCCCACACGGGAGAGGCCGAGCAGAAGCGGCTCGAGGTGCGGCTGCGGCAGTCGCAAGGGGCGTTCGATCGCCAGCGCGACGAGCTGACGGACTCGTTTGCCCGCCGGATCGCCGATGCCGACGCCGAGCTCCGGCGCACGCTCGGCTCGCTGGTCGCCGATGCCGAGTCGGAACGGTCGGTGCTCGAGTCACGATTACTCGACCTCGCGCGCCGGATCGACGATGCTCGCACCGGGCTCGGTCAAATCTAGCTCTGGGCCAGATCTGAACTCTCCGATCTCGAGCCAACTTCCAGCGGGAGGGTTCGTCTAGGGCAGCACGAACACTCGACGCACTATGGCTGACACAACCGAGCTGATCGATAGGGGGAGCGAGCGGGCCAAGGTGGAGTCCTGGCGTCTGCACGTCCTGATCGAGGCGGGGTATCCGCTTCCCCTCGCCGAGAAGCTCGCCGCCGCTCTCGACGCCGACCTGCACGAGGCGGTCGACCTCGTCGGCAAGGGCTGTGACCCGCGCACAGCCGCGGAGATCCTGCTCTAGCGCCCAGCCTCTAGGCTGGATGCATGAAGGTCGAGCCACTCCTCTACGGCGACCGCAAGGTGTACAGCGTCGCCGGCTTCAACCGCGGCGTCGCCGACTGGCTCGCCCGGTTGCCGACGCTCTGGATCGAAGGCGAGGTGACCGAGCTCCGCCGTCACGACCGCTGGGCGAGCGTCTTCTTCACGCTCAAGGATCCGGCGGACGGCGCCTGCGTGCCGGCCTCGCTGCCGCGCCGTGCCTTCGACGCGCTCGGGCTTGGTCTCAAGGACGGAGAGCGCGTCCACGTCTACGGGCGCCCGGAGCTCTATGCGGTAAAGGGCGAGCTCCGGCTTCGGGTCCTCACGATCGAGCGCTTCGGGCTCGGCGCCCACCTCGCCGCGATCGAGCGGCTGAAGGCGGCGCTGGCCGCCGACGGGCTCTTCGACGACGCACGCAAGCGGGCTCTCCCCCGGTTCCCGCGCCGGATCGGGCTCGTGACCGGCAACGACGCGGCCGCGAAGCGCGACGTGCTGACCACGGTCACGGCCCGCTTCCCGGCTGCTCGGATCCTCGTCGCGGAGACACTCGTGCAGGGGCCGCGCGCGGCGGCGGGGATTGTGGCCGCCTTGGAATCGGTCGCACGCGAGGACGAGATCGACGTCGTCGTGCTCGCCCGCGGCGGCGGCAGCTTCGACGACCTCCTGCCGTTCAGCGACGAGCGCGTCGTCCGCGCGGTCGCGACCTGTCCCGTCCCGGTCGTCTCCGCGGTCGGGCACGAGCAGGACACGCCCCTCTGCGATCTCGCCGCCGATGCCCGCGCGTCGACTCCGACCGCGGCGGGAAAGCTCGTCGTGCCCGATCTCGCCGAGCTCCGGGGAGAGCTCGCCCGGGCGCAGACCTCGCTCGCGCGGTGCGTCAGGCGGGCCTTCGGGCGCGACCGGGACGTGCTCCGCCGCGCCCACGACAGCCTGGAGCGCGGGGCTCGGCGAGCGCTCGAGCGCGACGCCGACCGCCTTGTCTCCCTCCGGGATCGGCTCCGGCGCGGGCCGGCTCTCCTCGTCGAGCGACGACGAGCCGGCGTCGAGCGCACAGGCGCGCGCCTGGCGGCCCTCTCGCCGCGGGCGACACTCGAGCGGGGCTACGCGATCGTGCGAGCGAGAGACGAGATCCTGCGCTCGTCGGCAGGGCTTTCCCCCGGCGAGCGAATCGAGGTCGAGCTCGCGGCGGGCGGCCTCGGCGCGGTCGTCGAGGACGTCCGCGAATGACGGAGCTTTCGTTCGAGGCTGCGCAGAAGGAGTTGGAGGGGATCGTCGAGCGGCTCGAGCGAGGACAGCCGAGCCTCGACGAGGCGATCGCGCTCTGGGAGCGTGGCGAGGAGCTGCTCCGGCTCTGCCTCGCGAGGCTCGACGCCGCGCACGGGAAGATCGAGGAGCTCGCCCAGCGTGCCGAGTCGGCAACGCCCTTCTTGGAGCCCGACCGCTAGC
>JACCRW010000416.1 GCA_013813345.1 Actinomycetota bacterium | reverse complement strand
CCCGGCGAGGGCGCCGAGCCGGGAACGGTGCTCCAGGTGGTACAGAAGGGCTACCGGCTCGGCGACCGCGTCCTTCGTCCTACCCGGGTGATCGTAAGCGAATGAGCAATCCGTACGACACCCTCGGCGTTGCCAAGAACGCCTCGGCCGACGAGATCAAGAAGGCCTACCGCAAGCTCGCGCGCGAGAGTCATCCCGACGCGAGCGGGGGCGACGAAGCGCGTTTCAAGGAGATCCAGGGCGCCTACGACGTCCTCTCGGATCCCGAGAAGCGGAAGCAGTACGACACGTTCGGCTCGACGAACGGGCGCGGCGGCGCGGGTGGACCTGCGGGGGCGCAGTTCCAGGACTTCGATCTCAGCGATCTCTTCGGCGGGCTCTTCGGCGGCGGTGCTGCGCGCGGCGGTGGAGCGCGGCGCGGGCCGCAGCCCGAACGCGGCGCCGACCTCCAGACCGAGGTCCACATCTCCTTCGAGGACGCGCTCGCGGGCGTGCAGGTGCCGGTGCGCGCAAACGTGGAGACGGCCTGCCACACCTGCGGCGGCTCGGGTGCGGAACCCGGCACGGCGCCGATCGTCTGCCCGGTCTGCAACGGCCGTGGGATCACGTCCGACTCGCACGGGCTCTTCGCGCTCTCGCAGCCGTGCCCGCGCTGCCGCGGCAACGGGACGATGGTCGAGCACCCGTGCAAGACGTGCCGCGGCTCCGGACGCGAGCGGGTGCAGAAGACCTACCAGGTGAAGATTCCCGCGGGCGCGAAGGACGGGACGCGGATTCGGCTCAAGGGTCGCGGCGAGCCCGGTCGCGGCGGCGGGCCGACCGGCGACCTCTACGTCGTCGCGCGGGTCGCCTCCTCACCGCTCTACGAGCGCCGCGGCGACGATCTCGTCGTCGACGTGCCCGTCAGCTACGCCGATGCCGCGCTTGGCGCGAAGGTCGAGGTGGCGACGCCAGAAGGGCCGATCTCGCTGAAGGTGCCCGCCGGCTCGCAGCCCGGCAAGCTGCTGAAGGTGAAGGGCCGCGGCGCGCCGAGGCTGAAGGGCGGCGGCAAGGGCGACCTGCTCGCGCGCCTGCGGCTCGACGTCCCGGAGAAGATGTCGAAGCAGGAGCGCGAGCTGCTCGAGGAGTTGCGGAAGGTGAGCAGGTGATGGACAACCATCCCCGCTACATGATCTCCGTAGCCGCCGAGCTCGTCGGGATGCACCAGCAGACGCTCCGCCTCTACGAGGCGAAGGGGCTCGTGCGGCCGCAGCGGACCGCCGGGAACACGCGCCTCTACTCCGAGGCCGACCTCGAGCGGTTGCGCGTGATCCAGCGGCTGACGACCGAGCTCGGGCTCAACCTCGCCGGCGTCGAGCACGTGCTCCGCCTGGAAGACGAGCTGCGCAAGGCGCAGGCTCGCGCAGCGCGGCTCGAGCGGGAGCTGCGCGACGAGATCCGCACCGTGCACCGCTCCTACCGGCGCGAGATCGTCCTCTACCGTCCGAATCCGCCCGTTCGGAGGCCCTGATGGACTTCACGAGGCTCACCGTCAAGTCGCAGGAAGCGGTCGCCGCCGCCCAGGAGCTCGCCCGCCGCCACTCGCACCCCGAGCTCTACCCGGAGCACCTTCTCCTCTCGCTGTTGGATCAGGAGTTGCCGGCGCAGCTCGTCCCGGACGCGCCCGCGGTCCAGGCGGAGACGAACAGGAAGCTCGCCGCCAAGCCGACTGCGCACGGCGGCACCGGCCAGCCCGTTGCGGGCGCCGCGTTCAGCCGCGTGCTCGACCGCGCCTTCGAGGAGATGCGCAAGCTCGAGGACGAGTACGTGTCGACCGAGCATCTCCTGCTCGCGCTCGACGCTGTCCCGCGCGACGAGCTGCTCGCGCGGATCAAGGAGGTGCGCGGCGGGCAGCGCGTCACGAGCCAGGATCCTGAGGGCACCTACCAGGCGCTCTCCAAGTTCGGCCGCGACCTCACCGAGGCCGCGGAGAGCGGGAAGCTCGATCCCGTGATCGGCCGTGACGAGGAGATCCGGCGCGTGATCCAGGTGCTCTCGCGGCGGACGAAGAACAACCCGGTGCTGATCGGTGAGCCCGGCGTTGGCAAGACGGCGATCGCCGAGGGGCTCGCGCAGCGGATCGTGGCCGGCGACGTCCCCGAGAGCCTGAAGGGCAAGCGGGTCTGGGCGCTCGACGTCGGCGCGCTCCTCGCGGGCGCGAAATACCGCGGCGAGTTCGAGGAGCGGCTGAAGGCGGTGCTCGCGGAGATCGCGAACGCCGAGGGTCGGATCGTTCTCTTCATCGACGAGCTGCACACAATTGTCGGCGCCGGCGCGGCCGAGGGCGCCGTCGACGCCGCGAACCTGCTCAAGCCGATGCTCGCGCGCGGCGAGCTTCGCTGCGTCGGCGCGACCACGCTCGACGAGTACCGCAAGCACATCGAGAAGGACGCCGCGCTCGAGCGGCGCTTCCAGCCGGTCTTCGTCGGGGAGCCCTCCGTCGCGGACACGATCGCGATCCTGCGCGGGCTGAAGGAGAAGTACGAGTCCCATCATCGGGTTCGGATCCGCGACGCCGCTCTCGTCGCCGCTGCTGTGCTCTCCGATCGCTACATCGCCGACCGCCAGCTCCCCGACAAGGCGATCGACCTGATCGACGAGGGGGCGTCCAGGCTGAAGATGGAGATCGAGAGCTCGCCGCTCCAGCTCGACCAGGCCGACCGTGCGGTGCGGCAGCTCGAGATCGAGCTGGCCGCGATGGGCAAGGAGTCCACGGACGTGCGCGAGCCGGTCGAGCGTTCGCTCGCGGACGCGAAGGAGCGCCGTGACGGCCTCGCGGCGCGCTGGGCGGAAGAAAAAGGCGCGCTCGACCGGATCGGCGAGATCACGAGCAGGATCGACGAGCTCCGGATGGAGGCCGAGCGGGCCGAGCGCGCCGGCGACCTCCAGCGCGTCGCCGAGATCCGTTACGGCGAGCTGCCCGCACTCGAGAAGGAGCTCGCCGAGCGGGAGACGCCCGCCGATCCGATGGTCAAGGAGGAGGTCGACGAGGACGACATCGCCGGCGTCGTCGGCTCCTGGACCGGGATCCCCGTCTCACGTCTCCTCGAGGGCGAGACCGAGAAGCTGATCCACATGGAGGAGCGGCTTCACCGGCGCGTGATCGGCCAGCACGCGGCGGTCGAGGCGGTCTCGAACGCGCTCCGCCGCGCGCGCTCCGGGCTCCAGGATCCCGATCGCCCGATCGGCTCTTTCGTCTTCCTCGGCCCGACCGGAGTGGGAAAGACGGAGCTCGCCCGCGCGCTCGCCGAGTTCATGTTCGACGATGAGCGGGCGATGATCCGGATCGACATGTCCGAGTACCAGGAGCGGCACACTGTCTCGCGCCTTGTCGGAGCGCCGCCCGGCTACGTCGGTTACGACGAGGGCGGCCAGCTCACCGAGGCCGTCCGCCGCCGGCCCTACTCCGTCGTGCTCCTCGACGAGATCGAGAAGGCGCACTCCGAGGTGTTTGACGTTCTCCTCCAGGTGCTCGACGACGGCCGCCTCACCGACGGCCAGGGCCGCACGGTCGACTTCCGGAACACGGTCCTGATCATGACCTCGAACATCCGCTCGGCCGAGCAGATGCGCGAGCACTTCCGGCCCGAGTTCCTGAACCGGATCGACGAGATCGTCCAGTTCGAGGCGCTCGGGAAGGACGAGCTCGGCGAGATCGCGGAGCTCCAGCTCGCCCGCCTCCGCGAGCGGCTCGCCGAGCGCGGCCTCGGGCTCGAGCTGACCGACGCGGCGAAGGAGCTGCTGGCCGAGGTGGGCTGGGATCCGACCTACGGCGCGCGGCCGCTGAAGCGGGCGATCCAGCGCCTCGTCGAGAACCCGCTCGCCCTGCGCCTGCTCGAAGGCGAGTTCGCCGAGGGCGACACGATCCGCGTCGACGCCGAGAGCGGCGAGCTCACATTCGCCAAGGCCGAGCAGGCCGCCGCGGCCGCCTGAGCTTCAGTCGCCCACGAGCTCGCGCACGGCCGCGATGAAGCGCTCGGCGAGCGCGACGATCTCTTCGCCCTTGGAGGTCGCGGCGATGACCGCGGCGTAATCCGCCGCCTCGCGGTCGGGCTGCGTCCGGCGGGCGCGCGTCAGGAGTTCGGCGTCGAAGCGGACCGTTTCGACGAAGGTCTGCCGAAAGAGATCCCAGGTGCCGCGGTGGGTCTTCGCGTAGAGATCCTCTTCGCTCAGGGCGGCCCGCGCAGCGTTGAGCATCGCGTAGTAGGCGGCGCTGATCGCCGACGGCGCCGACCCGGCGGCCAGCGATGCTCGAGCTCCGGTAAGCCGGTTGAGCGCCATCGCCATGAACTCCTCCGAACGCGGGCTCATGGCTCTCCGTAGAGGACGATCTTGTCGCGATCGACCTCCTGGATGAAGAAGGAGCGGATCTCGCGTCTCTGGGCTACGTGCTCGGGTGTGTAGACGTGGGGCGAGAACAACATGAAGCCGAGCTTCTCACCGGCCGCAGCCTCGTCGATCCGCCGATAGGCGCGGCCGACGCCGTCGGACTTGGCATCGTCGGCGACGATCAGCAGGTCGATATCCGAGTCCTCGTGCGGCGGCTCGCTGCGGGCCCGCGAGCCGTAGAGCCAGACGGAGCGGAGCGTCTCGCCGAACTCCTCTTCGAGCAGGGGTACGAGGCGCTCGAGCGTGCGTCGTTCGGCGTCGGTGAGCGAGGCCTGTGCGAGCGAGGGCATGCCGCTGACTGTAACCACGGACGTTGCTCGGATCACACAGCCGAGTGGCGATGCCCTGCGCCACCGCACTCGAAATCCCCGCCGGA
>JACCRW010000404.1 GCA_013813345.1 Actinomycetota bacterium | reverse complement strand
GCGATCGCGACCAGCCGCACGACCAGCTCGGTCGAGGGCGGCGCGTCGCTTCCGGTCGGCCTGGTAGACGGCTTCCAGGGAGCGTTCTGGGCGGCCTTGGTCGTCGGCGCACTTGGGATCGTGGTTGCGATCACGCTGATTCGCCGCGACGAGCTCGAGAGCGAGGACGCGGTCGACGCGATGCCTGCGCTCGACGCCGCCTAGAGTCGGCGCAGAACGTCCAGGAGCTCCGCGGGGCTGCCGACCACGACGTCGGCGGCCTCGCGGAGCCCCGCCGGCCCCTCGGCCGAGGCGACGGCGATCGCGACCCCGAGCTCCAGTCCCGCAAGCGCCTGGAATGCGTCGAGGTCGGTCGTGTCGTCGCCCGCGTAGAGCGCCCGGGCGAGCCCGCGCTCGCCGAGCAGGTGCCGCACCGCGGTTCCCTTGTGCGCGGCGAGCGGCGGCCGTAACTCCAGCACCTTGCGGCCGAAGCGCGCGACGAAGCCCTCAGCTCGGGCCCGTGTCGCCACGGCCTTGAGGAAGCGAACGGCCTCCGCCTCGTCGTCGGCGCGGCGGTAGTGGAAGGTGACGGTCAGCGGCTTGCGCTCCACGTCGTCCCAGTCGACCGTCGCCGCGAGCTCGAGCAGCCGCTCGCTCCAGGCGGCAGCCTCGGGAACGAGCTCGAGCCCGTGCTCGCCGACGTAGACGAGCTCGTCGAGTCCGACGACGCGGCGCGCGTCCGGGCCGGCGCGCCCACTGATGCAGGCGACGAGCGCGTAGCGCGCGTGCAGGCGTCGCAGCTCGGCGCGCGTCTCCTCCGGCACCGTGGCCTCGTGCGGCACGTCGACGATCGGCGCCAGTACGCCGTCCACGTCGAGCAGGAGCGCGGCCCGCTCGGGCGCCTCGGCCAGACGCGCGATCAGGTCGGCTCCAGCCACAGCCCTAGGATACGGCGATGCCGCGGCTAATCCTGATCGGCGCCGTCGCGGGTCTTTTCAGCGCCCTCTTCGGGGTCGGCGGCGGGATCGTGATCGTGCCGCTGCTCATCCTCGCGGCTGGCGTGCCCGCGCACGTCGCGGCCGCAACGTCGCTCGCCGCGATTGGGATCACGGCGCTCGCGGGCGCGACGCGCTACGGCTTCGAGGGCCACCTCGACATCGGCCGCGCGGCGCTGCTCGGGTTGCCGGCGGCCGTAGGCGCGGTCGTCGGGGCGACGCTCGCCCAGCGGGTCGACGCTCGGCCGCTGACGCTCGGCTTCGCGGTTCTGCTTGCGTCGATCGCCGTCTGGCTCCTCGTTTGAGCGCGGGGACGGTTGCGCTTGCGCTCCTGCTCGGCTTCGGCGCCGGGATCCTGGCCGGCCTCCTCGGCGTCGGCGGTGGGATCCTCTTCGTGCCGACGCTCGTCGGGCTCGGGCTGGGACAGCTCGACGCCGAGGCGACGTCGCTGCTCGCGATCCTGCCGACCGTTGCCGCCGGCACCTGGAGACAGCGGCAGTACGGGAACGTCCGCTGGCGCATCGCGCTCGTCGTCGGCCTTGCGTCGATCGCGGGTGTCGAGGCCGGCGTACGGATCGCGACCGCGCTCTCCGAAGTCACGCTGCGGCGTCTCTTCGCCGTCCTGATCATGATTGTCGCGGCCCAGCTGGCCTGGCGGGTGCGTCGGCCGGCGCCCTATGCTTCGACCTCATGACGGAGCACGAGGAGATCTGGCTCCCACTCGTCGACGAGCCGATCGGGAGCATCGTCGAGCAGCTTCGAGCCGACGATCCCGGGATCGACCGGCTGATCGGCTCGCCGAGGCGGATCCTGGCGTTCCGGACGTTCGCGTACATCCGCGTCGGGATGAAGCTCGGCGAGCTCCTCGTCGAGAGCGACCTACCTCCCTACGACGGCACCGACACGTGGATCGAGCTGCTGCTCAAGGATCCGGCGCACAGGTCGGCGGTCGCGAGCGAGGTGCGAGCCGTGGCCGAGGAGATCGCCGCCGATCCGCGCTACGCAGCAGAGGAGCAGCTCGGCCCCGACGACGAGGCCCGCGAGCGCTTCCGCGACTTCGCCCGCAAGCAGCTCGAGCAGCTCTAGCCGAGGCTAATGCGCGTGGCTCTCGGCGTCGAGCTCGGCGGGTGAGATCCGGCCGGCGAGAACGGCGGCAAGCGCGGTGGTCAGGGGCACAGCGGCGATGAGACCGATCGATCCCACCAGGGTCGCGACGATCTCCGCCGCCACCGACTCGCTGTTCAGCGCATCGCCGGGACTCGTGCCGCCGAGGCTGAAGATCAGCAGGATGGGAAGGGCAGCGCCGGCGTAGGCGAGCACGAGCGTGTTCACCGTGGC
>JACCRW010000311.1 GCA_013813345.1 Actinomycetota bacterium | reverse complement strand
GTCGACCCCTTCGATCTCGATCCGGCAGCTGGCGGTGCCGGCGATGAAGGACTCCGCGCCGGAGCAGACTGGCTTCTCGCCCGCGGCGCGCTCCCGCCAGCTCTCGTCGTCGGCCTGCCAGAGATGGACCACGGCGTCGTCGCGCCGCAGGACGGCAAAGCTCCCATCGTGATGGATCGCCTCGAAGCCCAGCCGCTCGCGGTAGAACTCGACCGACGCAGCCACGTCGAAGGCGGGAAGCGCTGGAATCGTCCGGCCGAGCTGGATCATGCGGTGCGATTCACCACGGCGTCGGCCAGAGCGACGAGCTCGCCCCGGCGCGGAGCGCCGTTCAGGCTCTCGAGGGCTTCATCGACGAATCCGAGCGCGCGCTCGCGGGAGTGCTCCAGGGCGCCGGTCGCCGCAATCCGCACGAGTACGCCCACAGTCGGGCCCCCGCCGGCGAGCGCCGCGTGCACCACCTCGTCCTTCTGCGCGGCGAGCAGGAGCGGCAGCGTCGGCGTTCCCTCCCGCAGGTCGGTGCCCGCGACCTTGCCGGTCTCGGTCGAGTCGCCGGCGCAGTCGAGGATGTCGTCGGCGATCTGGAAGGCGATCCCGAGCTTCAGCCCGAAGCGGCCGAGCGACGGATCTCGCGAGCCCAGCAAGCACGCGGCCTCGAAAAGCTTTCCGGTCTTGAGCGCGATCCGCTCGAGATAGGCCTCGATGGTCGTCGCAGGATCGTGCTGCTGCCGCTTCTGGAGCGCCTCGCCGCGCACGAGCGCGAGGCAGGCGTCAGCGAGGACGCGAACCCCATCGAGGTCCCCCGCCTCGGCGAGCACGGAGAAGCCACGCGAGAAGAGATAATCGCCGGTCGTCCGGGCCGCACCGTCCCCGTGTGCGTGCCAGGCGGTTGGCCTGCCGCGGCGCAGCGGCGCGCGGTCGATCAGGTCGTCGTGAATCAGCGAGGCGGTGTGTACGAGCTCGACCGCCACGCTCGAGCGAAGCGCCCGCTCGCGATCGTCGCTGACGAGCTGGATCAGCAGCGGCCGCAGCCGCTTGCCGCCTGCCTCCACCGCCTCCGACCCCACCAGCCGGACGAGACCTGGATACGCAGCGACGGCCTCGTGGAGACGCGCCTCGACCTCGCTCAAGTAGGAGCGTGAGCTCGCAGCAAGGGCGCTCACGCGGCCGTCCCTGTGTGCAACGCCACGATCCCGCCGGCGAGCCGACGGAACTCGACGCCTGTGAAGCCCTGCCGCTCGAGCAACGCCGCCAGCGCCTCCGGCGCCGGGAACCGACGCACGCTCGCCGGGAGATAGGTGTACGCCTTCCCGCCGGGCAGGATTCGCCCCGCGAGGGGGATCAGGACGTCGAACCACAGCTTGTAGAACGGCTTCAGCGCCCCGCGCGGCGTCGTGATCTCGAGGATCGCGAGCCGACCTCCGGGTCGCAGGACCCGCGCGAGCTCGGCGATTCCGCGCTCGAGGTCGGAGACGTTGCGGACGCCGAACCCGACGGTCGCCGCGTCGAATGATCCGTCCCCGAACGGCAACTCGAGCAGGTCGCCCAGGATCCACTCGACCTCCGGGGCCTTGCGGCGCGCCCGCTCGAGCATCGCCGGCGAGAAGTCGAGCCCGACCACCGTCGCGCCCGCGCGCTGCGCCGCGATCGCGAGGTCGCCGGTCCCGCAACAGCCGTCGAGGACGCGATCGCCGGACCGCACCGCGAGCCGGACGGCGAGCCGTCGCCAACGCTGGTCGAGCCCCAGCGTCATCGCGCGGTTCATCAGGTCGTAGACCGGCGCGATCCGGTCGAACATGCCGCGCACTCCGTCCGCCGTCAGCTGACCCGTCTCATGGCTCACGACTGACCCCAACGCGCGGCTACAGCGTTCTCGATCCCCAGCTGGTCGAGAATCCGCGCCACGACGAAGTCGACGAGGTCGTCGATCGTCTCGGCTCCGTGGTAGAAGCCGGGCGCCGCGAAGAGGATCGTCGCGCCGGCCTGCTGGAGCGTCGCGAGCCCGTTCAGGTGGATCGCCGAGAGCGGTGTCTCGCGTGGCACGAGCACGAGCCTGCGGCCCTCCTTCAACGCCACGGAGGCGGCGCGGTGGATCAGGTTCGCCATCGCTCCGGTGGCGAGCGTGCCGACGGTCGACATCGAGCATGGGCAGATCACATAGGCGTCGACCTTCGCCGAACCGGACGCATAGGGGCTCTTGTAGTCGTTGACCGCGTACACCGTGACGCCGTCCGCGTCACCGACGAAGCGCTCGAGCACCTCCTCCCGCGCCAGCGAGGGGTTGCCGTAGAGCTCGGTCGCCAGCACCTCGACTCCCGCGGCGGACGCCGAGATCCCGACCTCGCAGCCCGCCTCGGCGAGCGCGCGCAGTAGCCGAGCGGCGTACGGCGCGCCCGAGGCGCCCGTCACGCCGAGGAACACCCGCAACTACCGCTCCTCTGTGCCCTTGGAGGCGTCGAGGAAGACGCCGAGCTTCTGGAGGTTCTCCTCACCGAGCGCAGCGTACGGCGGCATCACGGTGTTCCCGAACTGCGCCGGGTTCTGGACGTAGCGTGCGAAGTAGTCGGCGCCGCGCTCGCCCGAGCCGATGTCCGTCAGCTCCGGGGCGCCGAGGTTCTGCGAGCCGGTGCCGATGTAGAGGTGGCACTGCGCGCAGCCGGCCTGGGCAAAGATCTCCGCGCCCTCGACCGCCTCGTCGTTGCCGGCGAAGCCCTGCCTCTCGGCCCAGACCGGAACGGCCTCGATCAGCTCGCTGCCGAGCGACTCGCGGGCCGTCGCGCCCTTGTAGGTGAGGACGCCCATCGAGAGCACGACGAGGAGCAGGGCAACGAGCGCGACGGGACGGCGGAACAGCCGCCGCTCCCGGCGGAGATCGAGGAACGGGAGCGCGAGCAGGAGGACGAGCCCGATCGTCGGGATTCCGACGGTGCCGAGAACCACCGACTCCGGCCACTTGAAGATCCGGAGCAGGTAGAAGAGGAAGTAGAAGTACCAGTCCGGCCGGGGAATGAAGTTCGTCGTCCCGGGGTCCGCCTCCTCGGTGTAGTGCGGCCCGAGGACGCCCGCTTCGGTGCCGTCGCCGTCCAGGTACCAGACGACCGCGAGCCCGACGATCACGGAGACCACGACGAGGCTCATGACCGTGTCGTGGAACATCGCGTGCGGGAAGAACGGCTTGCCCGTCCGCTCGACGTCCTCCTTGTAGCGCTTGTGCTGCGCGCGGCGCTCCTCGATCCGCCTACTCGCCATTCGAGCCTCCGCGACTGCTCGGCCGGGTCAGGCCTTCACGGCCGTTCGTCGAAGGCGGCTCGGGCGCGCGCTCGCGACCGGCCTCGGTCGGCGACCAGGGCGGCGAGGTGACGCCGAGGCGCATCACGAGATAGAGGTGCAGCCCGATCAGCCCGGCGATCGCGCCGGGCAGGACGAGCATGTGGATCGAGTAGAACTTGCTCAGCGTGTCCGCCCCGATCGAAGCGCCGCCCTGGAGGAACTGCGCGATGAAGGGGCCGAGGAACGGCGCCGTCCCGTTGATGTTGATCCCGACGACGGTCGCCCAATACGCGGTCTGGTCCCACGGCAGCAGGTAGCCGGTGAAGCCCTCGCCCATCCCGAGCGCGAGCAGCAGGACCCCCACGATCCAGTTCAGCTCGCGCGGGTACTTGTAGGCGCCGTAGAGGAAGACGCGGGCCATGTGGAGGAACATCAGGATGATGAAGACGCTCGCGCCCCAGCGGTGCAT
>JACCRW010000167.1 GCA_013813345.1 Actinomycetota bacterium | reverse complement strand
AAGCTGGGCCACGGCGAGGGCTACATCGATCCGCACATAGATCCACGCGGCTTCGAGCTCGACTACCTCCCCGAGGAGCTGCGCGGGCGGCGGTACTATCGCCCGAGCGACGAGGGCGAAGAGGGGGATGTGCGTGATCGAGACCGGCAGCGAGGCGCCTGACTTCGACCTGGAGGTCGATCGGTCGGAGCGCGTGCGACTCGCCGACTTTCGCGGCCGCCGCAACGTCCTGCTCGTTTTCCATCCCTTCGCCTTCACCCCGGTCTGCGAGGACGAAGCCCGCGATTTGGAGGAGAACCAGGCCTCGTTCGCCTCCGCCGAGACCGACGTCGTGCTCGTCTCGTGCGACTCGGC
This sequence comes from Actinomycetota bacterium, assembly GCA_013813345.1. Taxonomy (GTDB): domain Bacteria; phylum Actinomycetota; class Thermoleophilia; order Gaiellales; family Gaiellaceae; genus Gaiellasilicea. The sequence goes on along the minus strand of JACCRW010000167.1, from coordinate 1,793 downwards.
GCCTGCGCGCCAGGCATGGAAGGAGCAGCTCGGGCTCAGCTATACGCTCGCCGCAGACTTCTGGCCGCACGGTGCCGCCGCGAAGGCGTACGGCGTCTTCGACGAGACGCGCGGCGCGTCCACCCGAGGCACGTTTCTGATCGGCAAGGACGGGATCGTCGTCTGGTCGCTCGTGAACGATGCCGACGTGCGCCGCGACGAGCTCGTCTCAGGGCCGCTCGGCGCAACTCGCTCTTGATGCTTCAGATACACGAATGGGGCGAGCGCGGCTCGCCCGTTGTCGTCTGCCTACACGGGATCACGAGCCACGGACGCCACTTCGCGAACCTGGCCGAGCTGCTCGCCGGGAGCTTCCACGTCGTCGCGCTCGACTTGCGCGGACACGGCGCCTCGGGCTACGAGCCGCCGTGGCATCTCGAGCAGCACGTCGAGGACGCGCTCGACACGCTCCAGGAGCACGGGCTCGTCGAGCAACCCATCCGCTGGCTCGGGCACTCGTTCGGAGGCCGGATCGCGTTCGAGGTGGCCGCCGGTGCGCCGGAAGCCGTGGAGCGGCTGGTGTTACTCGACCCGGCGCTCCTGATCTCGGGCAATGCGGCCCTGAACGGGGCCGAGGGCGCGCGGCCGGACCGCTCCTATGCGAGCTTCGAGGAGGCGATCGACCGCCGGTTCGAGGAGAGCCGGCTCTCGCGGGCTCCACGTGAGCTCGTCGCAGAAGAGCTGCGTGCCCATCTCGTCCAGCACCGGAACGGCCGCTGGCGCTACCGCTACCTGCAGAGCGCAGTCGTTGCCGCCTACGGCGAGATGAGCCGCGAGCCCCCGCCGTTCGAGCTTGCCCAGGTGCCGACGCTGATCGTGGTCGGCGAGGATTCCTACATCTCGTACGACCACCTGCTCGATGCCCACACCGCCGTGCTCGGCGAGGAGCTCGAGGTCGTCCGCGTCCCCGGCGGGCACACAGTGCTCTGGGACGCCTTCGACGAGACCGCAGACGCGGTCGCGCGCTTCCTAGGCTAAGCAGCGATTGCGGCGCGCGTATCGACGGCCGCGGCGAGGGCATCCACGACGGCGCGGAGCTCGGCGAGCAGCTCCGCATCGATGCCGTCCGCAAGCCGGACATCCGCCTTGGGGACGGCAACGGTCTCCTCCAGGGCGCGCGCTCCGAGGGCGCCCATCACCTTGCGCGTCTCGGCGGCGGCCCAGACGCCGCCGAACATCCCCGTGCTCGACGAGAGCACGGCGACCGGCTTGTTGCGCACGGGCGACTCGACGAGCGGCCGCGAGGCCCAGTCGAGGGCGTTCTTGAGCACGCCCGAAATCGAGGAGTTGTACTCGGGCGTCGAGATCAGGATTCCGTCGGCCTCGGCCAGCGCCTCCTTGAAGCGCTCGACCGCCGCGGGCCGCTCGGCTGGGCCGTCGTCGTCGGCGTCATACGGCGGAATCTCCTTCAGCCCGTCGTAGAACTCGATCTCGATTCCGTCGGGCGCGGCCGCGGCAGCCCCACGCAGGAGGTCTGCGTTGTGCGACCCCTGGCGGAGGTTGCCGCTGAGCGCGAGGATCCGCACGTTGCTAGGCGCGCACCAACGCGAGATTGGCGGTGATCTTGACGTCGTTGCCGAGCGCGGGGTCACCGGTCGGGAGGTCCATGTTCCAGTTGATCCCGTAGTCGAGGCGATCGACATTCGTCTCGACGTCGAAGGCGATCCGCTCGTTGCCGTACAGATCCTGACCGGGTCCAGTCACGGTGCCGGCGATCGTCACGTCCTTCGTCTCGCCTCGAAGAGTGAGCTCGC
>JACCRW010000293.1 GCA_013813345.1 Actinomycetota bacterium | reverse complement strand
CCGATTATGGGAGCTTCGCCGTCGCGCTCTCGATCGTCACGCTCGGCTCGGCCGCCTCGGCGCTCGGGGGCCCGACCTGGATGTCGCGCTTCGTGCCGACCGTTGCTGCGGCCGACCGGGCCGGTCTTGCTCGCGCCCTCGCCGTCCGCTCGGCGCGCTGGCGGATCGGCGTTTGTGCGCTCGCCGCTGTCATCGCGGTCGCACTTGCGCTGGTCGCCCCGGACCGGTTCAGCGCGCTCACGTGTGTCTTCGTCCTGCTCGCGCTCGTGCTGGACGTCGCTGCGACCCTCGTCTACCAGATGGGGCTCGCGCTCGGCCGGAGCGCGCTCTGGAGCCTCCGCTACCCCATCCAAAACGGGATCCTGGTGGCGGCGGTTCCCGCGCTCCACGCCGGCTTCGGGAACGAGGGTGCGCTGGCCGGGATCGCCCTTTCCGCCGGCTGCGCGCTCGCGCTGGGCCTCGTCGTCGTCTCGCCGCTGCGAGGGGTGGCTGGAGCGGCCACCGTCCCGCTCGGCGCAGCCCGGTTCGCGCTCGTCTACGGAGCCAGCGGATTCTTCGTGCAGCTCTTGTACCGCGGCGGCATCGTGCTCGTCGCCTTGCTGGCCGGCTCGCAGGCGGAAGCGGGATTCGCGGCGGTCTCGATCGGGGTAGCGCTCGCGCTGACCTACGTCGTCTGGCAGGCGTTCGCGCTCGAGCTCCCGCGACTCTCCGGAAGCGGTCATACGAGCAAACGAGCAGACGCATCCGTGCGCAGGCTTGCCTGGCTCGCGCTGACGGCCGCAGTTCCCGTCACGATCGTTGCGGCGATCGTGCTTGATCGCCTGGTGCCCGCGCTGGCCGGAGAACGGTATAGAGGAGTCGGAGCCTCGCTCGGCCCGGCGCTCGCAATCGTTCCGCTCGCGCCGCTCACGAGCGCCGCGACGCAGATCTCGGCGCTCCGGTTGCGACCGCTGCCACGCCTCCTGGCCGCAGCGGTCGGCGCGGCCTGCTTTCTCGTTGTGGCGCTCGCGCTTGTATCCGAGCACGCTGCGGTCGGGGCTGCGACGGCTCTCCTCGTCGGGACCTCGGCGACGGCCGCCGTAGGTGCCGTGGCATTCCGCGATCTCCTCGACTGGCGGTTCGTCGTCGCCTCGTTCGCCGCGAGCCTCGTCGTCCTCGGGGCTTCGGAGTGGGCGTGATCCGGAATCGACGACTTTGTGTTTCAGAAACACAAGCTTCTCTCGTGAGGATTGCACCGGCCCTCGCCAGGAAGTAGCCTCCGAGCGGGAGGAGACAGGATGCGCCGGTGCAGGGAGTGCGAAGGGGCGGTCGGCGACAGCCATCGCTTCTGCCCGTGGTGCGCCACGCCGCAGCGCGCGAAGCTCGTCGAGTTCTTCGCGGGGACGGGCGACGAATCCGGCCGCGCGCTCCGCGTCTCGCGCTACGTGGACGAAGGCCATGTGCGCTTCAGCGTCTGGGACGAGACGGGCCGGGCGGAGGCCGCAGTCTCGATCGACGAGGACGAGGCGCGCCGGCTCGGCCTCTTCCTCGGAGTCCGCGACCGGCTCTCGAGCTTCTTCGAGCGCCTGCGCGTCTAGCGCTGCGTCTCGGCCAGCGCCAGCTCGCGGCGGAGCTCGACCGGGAGCCGGAAGGTGACGTCCTCGTTCACCATCCGGAACGGCTCGATCCGGGCGACGCCGCGCCCGCGGAACCAGTCGCAGACGCCGTCCACGAGATGCTCCGGCGCCGAGGCGCCCGAGGTGACGCCGACCGTCTTCACACCGTCCATCCAGTCCGCGTCAATCTCGCCCGCGTCGTCGATCAGGTACGAGGCGACCCCGCCGGCGCGCGCGACGTCGACGAGCCGGTTCGAGTTGGACGAGTTGCGCGAGCCGATCACGAGCAGCAGCTCGACCTCCTCGAGCAGCTCCTTGACGGCCCATTGCCGGTTGGAGGTCGCGTAGCAGATGTCTTCCTTCTTCGGCGCGTGGATCGCGGGGAAGCGCCGCCGGAGGACGCCGATGATCTCGGACGTCTCGTCCACCGAGAGGGTCGTCTGCGTGATGTACGCGAGCCTGGCGTCGGACGGCAGGTCGAGCGCCTCTGCCTCGACGACGTCCTGGACGAGCACGGTCGCCTCCGGTGCCTCGCCCATCGTTCCGACCACCTCCTCGTGGCCCTCGTGGCCGATCAGGACGACCGTGTAGCCCGAGGCGGCATAGCGGCGGGCCTGCACGTGCACCTTCGTCACGAGCGGGCAGGTCGCATCGATCACGTTGTGTCCGAGCCCCTGCGAGGCTTTGTTGACCGCCGGCGCCACCCCGTGCGCCGAGTAGACGATCGTCGCTCCCTCCGGCGCCTCGGTCTCCGAGTCGACGAAGACCGCGCCGCGCGCCTCGAGGTCGCGAACGACGTGGAGGTTGTGGACGATCTGCTTGCGGACGTAGACGGGGGGTCCGTAGTGCTCGAGCGCCAGCTCGACCGTCTCGACCGCCCGCTCGACCCCGGCGCAGTAGCCGCGGGGCGACGCGAGAAGGACGCGCTCGACAGCCATCCGAATCATCGTAGCCCGGCTCTGCCGGGCGGGAGCCGGCCGGCCAGGGACGTGCGGCGCAGCCGTGGGCGCCGCAACGCCCCCGGCTACGAGGTGAATGGAGCGGCCCTGTCGTTCCGGGGGGTCGTCGCGACAGAACCGCTCCAAGTGCATTCCGCAGCCTCCACAACGAGGTCCGCACAGCCGCGGTTTGCTTCGCCCAGTGCGGGGACGCTATTCCTCGCAGACCGCGCACTCAATAGGCCGGACGGCCTATCTTTCCAAGCCGCAAGTCTCGCTCTATCATCGGCGCCAGCCCAGTGGATGCTCACACCCAGGCGGTCCTGTTCAACGCAGTCCCGCTGCTCCTCCTGGCGGCGCTCGATCTCGTGGTCGGCGCCGTCCTCGCATCCGCGTTCCGGCGGAACGGTGGACGCCTGGACGCGCCTGGCGCCGCGCGCCTCCTCGTCTATCCGTGCCTCGGGATCGCGGCCGCGATCCTCGGCGTCCTCGTGCTCGTCGACGGCGAGCCGCTCGGCGGTCATGTGTGGATCTCGCTCGCGGCGATCCTGCTCGCGACCCTCCCGAGCGTCGCGCTCCTCGCGAATGGCGAGGAACGGCGCCGGCTCGGCTCGAGGGCTGCCGCAGAGGAGCCACGGCGCGAGCGGGAGCTCGAGGCAATGGGACGCCTCTCCCGCGCGCTGCTCGACGCTTCCGACGAGTCCGAGATCGCCCGGTTGCTCGTCGACGAGCTTGCGATTCACTTCGAGCTCGATGTCACGAATCTCGTGGTGATCGAGGACAACGGCGCTCGGGCGCGGATCCTCAGCGCTCGCGAGGCCGGACGCGACATCGATCCGCTCGCCGGTCAGGTGATCGAGCTCGGTGGCGAGGTTTCCGGAGTCGGGACGGCGCTACGGGAGGGGCGTCCGTTCGCCGTCTTCGACGTCGCCTCGTCGCCGATCGTCAGTCGAAGGCTGAACGAGATCGCGCGCGTAACGAGCTGTGCGTTCGTCCCGGTGATCTCCGCCGAGACCGTGGTCGGCGTCGTCTTCGCAGGGGTTCGGCGTCCTCGGCTCTTCAGCGAGGAGGAACTGGCGTTGATGCAGTCGTTCGCCTTCGAGGCAGGGCTTGCGCTGGTGCGCGTTCGCGCCGCACTCGAGCTCGGCGAGGCTCTCGAGCGCGAGCGGCTCGTCTCGAGGATCACGCTCGAGGTTCGCTCCCGACAGGAGCTCGACGAGCTGCTCGGGGTCGCCGTCGAGGGGATCGGCCGCGCACTCGATATCTCCCGCTGTTTCATTCGGCTCGGCGGGCCCGGCGAGCCGGTCGGGGCGCTCGCCGAGTGGTCTGCCTCCGGATACGAGCCGATCGGCGACGCAACTCCAATTCCCGCGGCCAACCTCGCTGTCCGCGAGCTGGAGACAATCGAGATCGCCGATGTCCTGGAAGACGCCCGACTCGAGGATCCCGAGCTCGGAGACGTCGACGAGCTGATTCGCCACGGCACCCGAGCCGCGCTCGCCACCCCCATCGTGGCGTCCGGCCGAGCAATCGGGGTGCTCGGGATCCAGCGCGGAGAGCCGGGTCGCTGGTCGCGCGGCGACGTCCTGCTCGCCGAGGCAGTCGCGCGCGAGGCAGCGGGTGCGATTCAGTCCACCCGCCTGCTGCGCGATAGCGAGCGGCGGATCGCCGAGCAGGGGGCGCTCCTGAAGGCGGGCGAGGCGCTGACGAGCGAGCTCAAGTTCGACTCCGTGATCAGCCGTCTCGTCGAGGAGCTGCTCGCCCTCGTGGCCGCCGACGCTGCCGACTGCTGGACGCTCGCCCCGGGCGGCGGCGAGCTCGTCTGCCGGGCCGTGCTCGGTCTGCCCGAGACCGAGATCGGCCGGCGGATCCCCGTGGACGGCACCGTGGGCAAGGTGCTCGCAACGGGAAAGGCCGTGCTCCAACGCGACTTCGCCCGCACCGAGCGGCCGGAGCCGACGCCCAACTACGCCGTCTTCGCCGAGGTGATGGAGGCACCGATCTTCTCGTTCGGCGACATCAGGGGCGCGCTCGGGGTCTGGTCGCTCGAGCCCGGCCGCTTCGACGAGTCCGACCTACGTCTGATCGAGGCCTTCGCGAACCTCGCTTCGATCGCGCTCCGGAATGCCGAAGCGTACGAGGAGAGCGCCCGGCAGGCTCAGATCGAGCGCGGGTTCTACCGGATCGCGGCCGTCCTCGCCGAGCCGCTCTCCGCGGCTGCGACCCTCGACGCTGTCGCCCAGGCTGCGGGGGAGTCGCTCGGAGGCGACTTCGTCGCGGTGCTGCGCTCGGCCCGCGGCGAGCTCCTGCTCTCGGGCGGCTACGAATTGCCGCCGGCGCTCGCGGCGTTCCTCCGCTCCGCGAGCGAGGACGAGCTCCGCGCGGTCTCCAGCTCCGGCAAGGTGCTCGCGTCGCGCGTTCTCCGCGAGGACACCCGCTTCGGGCCGGGGCTGCCCGCAGCGGCCGAGGCGGCAGGCTCGCGCTCGCTGCTCGCGGTGCCGCTCACGCAGCCGCGTGCCGAGGGAAGCGGGCTCGTCCTCGTCTTCTTCCGGGAGGAGCGGACGTTCACCGACGAGCACCTCGAGCTCGCCCGTCACATCGCCGGTGCCGCTCGCGGCGCGCTCGAGCGCAGCGAGCTGTACGAGCTCGAGCGCCGCTCGCGCTCGCTCGCCCAGCGGCTTGCCGGCTCGACCCGTGACCTCGCGAGCGAGCTCGACCCCGACACCGTGCTCGAGCAGGTCACGCGCCGCGCGGTCGAGATCCTCGAGGCATCCGGTGCGTCGGCGCGTGTGCTCGAAGGCGATGAGCTCGTGGTTCACGCGGCTCGCGGCGACGGCAGCGCCGAGGCGCTCGAGCAGCGCTCGGCCTCAACCGCGTGGCTCGTCGGCGACATCGTCCAGTCCCGCTCTCCGAAGGCGATCGCAAACGTCGCGGACGATCCGCGCACGATCGAGTCCGATCCGATGCTGGCCGCCGGCCACGCGGCGTATCTCGGCGTGCCGATGATCGGGCCGGGCGGAGCCGTCGATGGGATCCTCGCCGTCTACGACCGGCGTCCGCGCGAATGGCGCGACGAGGAGGCCGAGACGCTGGCGCTGCTCGCCGGCAGCGCGGCCTCGGCCCGGGCGAACGCGGCGCTCTACCAGGGCGTGCGACACGAGCAGCAGCGGAGCGAGGCGATCCT
>JACCRW010000283.1 GCA_013813345.1 Actinomycetota bacterium | reverse complement strand
CGGCGATCCAGGCGCGGCTCGAGTCATTCGTCGTCGAGCTCGTGGGTCAACTTCCCGAGATCGCGCACCGGTGGGCGGGAATCTTCGGCTCGAGTCCCGACGACCGCCCGCTCGCGGGAGCCGTACCCGGACGCGATGGGCTCTGGGTCGCGGCCGGCTACTCGGGTCACGGGAACGTGCTCGGGTTCGCCTGCGGCCAGCTCGTCGCGACAGCCATCGTGGGCGCCGTGCCAGCCGAGCTGGCGCTCTTCGATCCGGCCCGGATTCTCGGCTAGAGATCGATCCGCACGAGGTCGAGCTCGCCCGCGCGCTCGTAGGCGACGATCGCGATAGCGAGGTCCTGGATCGCCAGACCCGTCGAGTCGAAGACGGTGATCTCCTCCCCGGTGGTTCGTCCTGTCGCAGACCCGACGAGGACCGCGCCGAGCTCGGTGACATCTCCTCGCTCGATCGCGCCCGCCTCGACCGCGGCCGTCAGCTCGCCTCCATGGCTTGCCTGCTCCCACTCGTCGCAGAAGACGCGGGCGCGGGCGATCTCCGCGATCGCGATCTCGGCCTTCCCGGGTCCGTCGGCGCCCATCAGGCTGACGTGTTGACCGGGTCGCAGCGCGCCCTCGTCGAGCAGGATCTCGCGACCAGGCGTCACTGTGACAAGTAGGTCGGCGGCCAGCGCCTCGACTTGGCTGGTCGCGACCTCGGCGCCCAGCTCGGCCGCTGCAGCTTCTGCGCGCGCACGTTCGACGTCCCAGATCGACACTGAGCGCCCCAAGGCGACGAAGGTCCGGGCCGCTGCCGTGCCATTTACCCCGGCGCCGATCACCGCGGCGGTCTCGGAGTCTCGCCGGCCGAGCGCATCGGCGGCGATCACCGCTGCGGCGCCCGTGCGGAGGGCCGTCACCGTCGCCGCGTCGAGAATTGCCTCGACGACGCCCGTGCCGGCGTCCGAGAGCACGACCAGCCCGGTCACTGTGGGGAGTCCGAGCAAAGGGTTGCCGGGGAACGACGTCACCCATTTGAGCAGCGCATGGCCGCCCCCGAGAGCCGGCATCGCCCGGAAATCACCGGCCGGGTAGTTCGTTACGTACAGCTTCGGCTGCATCGTCCACTCGCCGCGCGCGTGGGCGACGAAGGCCTCGCGAACGGCCGCGTAGGCGGCCTTGGGCGGTACCGCTGCAGCGACGTCGCGGGCGCTGAAGAACGGCACCATCGGTGGAAGAGTAGTTGCACAGTCGGCACAGATCCGTTGCGCACCCGTGCTTGCGCGTGTGCGACGATTGCCCCACCCATAGAGGGTGGGGGGTTGGTGGTGGGTCTTCGTCCCACCACCAACTGCGGCGGAGACGCGGTGCGAGCTACCTAGAGGGCCTTCACTGCGGCCGCGAGCTGCAGCACCGAATCCTTCGCGTCCCCGAACAGCATCTGCGTCTTCGGATCGAGGTAGAGCGCGTTGTCGATCCCGGCGAAGCCCGGGCTCATGCCGCGCTTCAGGACCACGACTGCGGCGGCCTGATCGACGTCGAGGATCGGCATCCCGTAGATCGGACTCGCGGGGGTGTCGCGGGCCGCCGGGTTCGTGACATCGTTCGCCCCGATCACGAGGGCAACGTCGGTGCGGCCGAACTCCGGGTTGATCTCCTCCATCTCCTGCAGCTGCGTATAGGGCACGTTCGCCTCGGCGAGGAGCACGTTCATGTGCCCCGGCATCCGGCCGGCGACCGGATGGATCGCGTAGCGAACGTCGACGCCGCGTGCCTCGAGGAGATCGGCGAGCTGCCGGACATCGTGCTGAGCCTGCGCGACTGCAAGCCCGTAGCCGGGAACGACGACCACCCGCCGAGCGTACGTGAGCATGATCGCGACGTCGTCCGCGGTCGTCGCGCGTACCGTGCGCCCGTCATCGCTGACGACCGCGGCCTCCGGTCCCGCGACCACCTTCCCGAACGCGCCGAAGAGGACGTTGCCGATCGTTCTGTTCATCGCCTTCCCCATCAGCAGCGTCAAGAGCGTGCCGGAGGCGCCGACGAGCGCGCCACTCACGATCAGGACGTTGTTCTCGAGCTCGAACCCGGTTGCGGCGGCCGCGAGGCCCGTGAAGGCATTCAGGAGCGAGATCACGACAGGCATGTCGGCGCCGCCGATCGGGAGGACGAAGAGGGTGCCGAAGGCGAGCGCACCGACGATCAGCGCGACGAGCAGCCACTCGCTCTCGGCTCCCGCCACGATCGCAATCCCACAGGCGAGCGACCCAGCGAGGATGAGCGCGTTCACGAACTGCTGCCCTGCATAGGTGATCGGCCGACCCTGGATCAGCTCCTGCAGCTTCGCGAAGGCGACAAGCGAGCCCGAGAAGGAGATTGCGCCGATCAGCGCAGACAGCCCGATCGCGATCGCGACGTCCGTCGGGAGGCCCCCTTCGGCCGGGCCACGGTTGTGGAACTCCGCGAGCGAGACGAGCGCCGCCGCGCCGCCGCCGACGCCGTTGAAGAGCGCGACCATCTGCGGCATCGCGGTCATCTTCACGCGGCGCGCGCCGATCGCCCCGAGCACGCCGCCGAGCACCATTCCGATCGCGATCAGTCCATAGCCGACGACCTCCGACTGAGCGAACGTGACGACGATCGCGAGCAGCATTCCGGCGGCTCCGATCTGGTTGCCGAGTCGCGCGCGGGCAGGCGAGGAGAGGAAGCGGAGCGCGAGGATGAAGCTGATGATCGAGACGAGGTAGAGAAGCTCAGTCAGGGTTTCGCTCACGCGGCTCCCGCTTCTTGAACATCTCGAGCATCCGGTCGGTAACGACGAACCCACCCACCACGTTCGCCGAGGCGAGCACGACGGCGACGAACCCGACCACCCGCGTCAGCCCGTCTGCCTCGTCCATCCCGGCGACGAGCATCGCGCCCACGATCACGATCCCGTGGATCGCGTTCGTCCCCGACATCAGCGGCGTGTGGAGGAGCGTCGGCACCTTCGAGATCACCTCGACACCGAGAAAGATCGCGAGCACGAGGATCGTCAGCTCGATCACGAGCGTCGCGTTGTGGCTCATACGGCAACCTCGCTCCGGGTCACGCACGCGCCCGCAGTGATCTCGTCTGCGAAGTCGAGCGCGAGCTCCCCGTTCGGCGCCAAGTGCTGCAGGAGGGCCGAGACGTTACGGGCGTAGAGCTGGCTCGCGTGGTAGGGCATCGTCGCCGCCAGGTTGGTGAGGCCGACGATCGTCACTCCGGCGCGGACGATTTCGGAGCCGGGCTCCGTCAGCTCGCAGTTGCCGCCCGTCTCGGCTGCGAGGTCGACGATCACCGAGCCGGGGCGCATCCGTTCGACCGCGGACGCGGGGATGAGGAGTGGCGCCGGCCGGCCGGGAACGAGCGCCGTCGTGACGACCACGTCCATGTCGGCGATCCGCTCCTCGAGCGCAGACTGCTGCTGGGACTGCTGCTCGGCG
>JACCRW010000209.1 GCA_013813345.1 Actinomycetota bacterium | reverse complement strand
GTCGGCGCTTCCGGTCGTCGCAGCGGCCATTGCGTAGAGTCTCGCACAGGGTGGGCGCGTCGGAACCGCAGCAGCTCGAGGCCGTCGTGCTCGGACGAGTGGGCGTCGATCTCTACCCGAACGAGCTCGAGACGCCGCTCTCGGAGGTTCGTACGTTCACCCGCTTCGTCGGCGGTTTTGCCGGCAACGTCGCTACCGGGCTCGCGCGGCTCGGTGTTCGCACCGCGATCGCCTCTCGCGTCGGCGAAGACGGTCACGGGGACTTCGTGCGGCGGTTCCTCGCCGGCGAGGGAGTCGATGTTCGCTTCCTCGCCACTGATCCGGACTGGCTGACCCCGCCGACCTTTTGCGAGATCTGGCCGCCGGATCGCTTCCCGCTGACGTTCTACCGGCGCCCCACCGCTCCCGACTGGCAGCTCTCTCCGGACGATTTCGATTTGGACGAGGTCGCCGCGGTGCCGCTGCTCTTCGCGACGGGTACGGCTCTCGCCCAGTCGCCGAGCAGGGAGACAACGCTTGGCGCGATGCGCGCGCACCTCGGCACTACGGTGTTCGACCTCGACTGGCGGCCGACGCTTTGGGCGAGGCCGGAGGAGTACCCCGCGCTCGCCGCGGCAGCGGTAGCCGCAGCGGATCTCGTCGTCGGGAACGAGGAGGAGGTCGCCGCGGCTAAGATCGACTCTGCGCAGCTGGGCACGATCGACCACCGCCTCGTCCTCAAGCGGGGCGAGCATGGAGCCACGGTCTTCGAAGACGGCGAGGAGACCGACGTGGCCGGCTTTCCCGTCGAGGTGGTGAATGGACTCGGCGCCGGGGACGCCTTCGCGGCCGCCCTCGGCCACGGGCTCCTGCGCGGGCTCTCGACCGTGGAGGCCGTGGGCCGGGCGACGGTTGCGGGTGCGCTCGTCGCCGCCCAGCTCGCCTGCTCCGAGGCGATGCCGCGACTCGAGGAGTTGGAGAGATCGCTACGCGACGTTTCCAGGACGGGTACGTGACACTCATCTTGCGCCGACGCGAGGGAACCACCGTGACGCCCGAGAGCGCCGGCTGGAGCTACCTCTCGTTTCGCATCGTATCGGGCGTCGTCGAGGCCAGCACCGCTGACGAGGAGCTCTGTCTCGTCCCCCTCTCGGGTGGCTGTCTCGTCAGCGCCGGCGGTACCGACTGGGAGCTCGGTGGGCGGGCGTCCGTGTTCGCGGGAATGCCATGGGCGCTCTATCTCCCCCGGGAAACGCCCTACCGCCTCGAGGCCGACGGCGAGGTCGCGATCTGCGCCGCTCGGTGCGAGCGGCGACGCGAGCCGAGACTGATCCGGCCCGAGGACGTCGAGGTCGAGGTGCGCGGAGCGGGCAACGCGACCCGGCAGATCAACCACATCGTCAAGCCCGACTTCCCCGCGGAGCGCCTGCTCGTGGTCGAGGTCTTCACCCCCGCGGGAAACTGGTCCAGCTATCCGCCGCACAAGCACGACGTCGATGCTCCGCCCGGCGAGGTCGTGCTCGAGGAGACGTACTACTACCGCACCGACGGCTTCGCGGTACAACGCCTCTACAGCCCCGAGCGGGGCGTCGACCTGACCGAGACCGTCCGCGATGGCGACCTGATGCTCGTGCCGTGGGGCTACCACGCGACGTGCGCAGCTCATGGCTACGACCTCTACTACCTGAACGCACTCGCCGGCGACCGGCGCTCGATGGCCTCGTCGGACGATCCGGAGCTCGCCTGGATCCGAAGCTCGTGGGAGCATCTGGAGCCTGACCCGCGGGTTCCGCTCGTCTCGTGAAGAGTCTCCGGGTCGCCAACGCCCCAGTCAGCTTCGGGGCCTTCGAGGCGACGCGTGGGCCCGAGGTGCCCGCCGCGGAAGACGTTCTCGCGGCGATCGCCGCCGGCGGCTATGAGGGGACGGAGCTCGGGCCGCCGGGCTATCTCGGCAACTCGAAAACGCTGCCGGCAACCCTAGCCCGCCACGGGCTTGTCCTCACCGGCGGCTACGTGCCGATCGCATTCACCGAGCCACACAGGCTCGACGAGCTCGATCTCGTGCTCGATCTGTTCGAGGCCGCCGGCGCGTCAGCGGCGAGACCGGTGCTCGCCGACGCGGGCCCGCGCACCGGCGAGGCCGATTGGCGACGGCTCGGCGAGGGCGTCCGGCGCGCGGCCGAGCATGCACGCTCGCGCGGCTTCTCGCCCGTCTTCCACCACCACGTGGGGACCCGCATCGAGACACCGGCGGAGGTCGAGCGCCTGCTCGAGCTGAGCGACGTGGCTCTCCTGCTGGACAGCGGGCACCTGGCGCTCGCGGGCGGCGACCCCGTGTCTGCGCTGCGCGACTGGCGTTCGAGAATCGACTACGTGCACCTGAAGGACGTGCGGGCGGAGGCGACGGCGTGGTCGCTCGCCGACGTCTGGCGGCGGGGAGGGTTCTGCGAGCTCGGCGTGGGCATGGTCGACCTCGTAGCCTTCCTCCACGAGCTCGAGTCCTCGGGTCACCTCGACTGGATCGTCGTCGAGCAGGATGCTCTTCCCGGCGACCTCGCCGGTGCGCGCGAGTCCCAGGCTCGGAATCGCGACTGGCTCGCCGCGCACGGAATCTAGACCAACGGCGTCCGGCGCGCACCCGCGACGCCGAGCTGCAGTGACTCCTCCTTCCCGGAGGCGTGCTCGACCTGTAGCGTCGAGTGCGCAAGCGAGAAGCGCTCGCGGACGAGCTCGTCGAGCGCTCGCCGGATCTTATGGCAGTCCGCCGCCGGCTCGACCAGTACGTGCGCCGAGAGCGCGGGGAAACCGGTGGTAATCGTCCAGATGTGCAGGTCGTGGACTTGCAGGACGCCTGCGACCGCCGCCATGCTCCGGCCAACCTCCTCTGAGTCGATCCCGTCGGGCGTCGCCTCCAACAAGATTCCGAGCGACTCGCGCAGGACCGACCACGCACTGACCAGGACGAGCAACCCGATCCCGACGCTGATGAGCGGGTCGACGTATGCCCAGCCCGTCACGAGTAGGACGAGCGCCGCCACGATCACACCGGCCGACGAGAAGAGGTCGGCGAGCACGTGCCGGAACGCGACCCGCATGTTCAGGCTCGAGTCGGCCTTCGGGTGGAGCAGCTGCGCCGTGACGATGTTTACGACGAGGCCGACGCCGCCGACGACGAGCACGAGTCCACCCGTCACGTCCGGCGGCTCGGAGAGTCGGCGCGCCGCCTCTACGATGATCAGTAGAGCGATTCCGACGAGGGTAAGCCCGTTCGCGAGCGCGGCGAGGATCTCTGCGCGGCGCCACCCGAAGCTGCGCCTCGGAGTCGCAGGACGCCGCGCCAACCAGGCGGCAAAGAGAGCGACGGCGAGCGCGCCCGCGTCGGCTGCCATGTGTCCGGCGTCCGCGAGCAGTGCGAGCGATCCGGCGAAGGCGCCGGCCACGGCCTCGACGACAGCAAACGCGAGCACGAGCGCGAGAGCGAGCGTCAACGGCTGGGTCTCTCGCCGACGGAGGTGCATGCGCCGAGGGTAGCGCCCGGCTCGTCGACCCGTTTATGATCCTCGAACCTTGGCCAGCGTGACGTTCGAGGACGTCAATAAGATCTACCCGGACGGGACGAAAGCAGTCGCGGGTTTCGACCTGGAGATCCAAGACGGCGAGTTCATGGTCCTCGTGGGGCCGTCCGGCTGCGGGAAGACGACGGCGCTGCGGATGGTCGCCGGGCTCGAGGAGATCTCACAGGGTGTGCTCCGGATCGGTGAGCGCGTCGTCAACCATGTCCCCTCGCGCGACCGCGACATCGCGATGATTTTCCAGAGCTACGCGCTCTATCCGCACCTCACGGTCTTCGAGAACATGGCCTTCGGGCTGAAGCTGCGAAAGACCCCCAAGTCGGAGGTGCGGAGCCGCGTCGAGAAGGCGGCAGACCTCCTCGGCCTGAAGGATCATCTCAACCGCAAGCCGCGCGCCCTTTCCGGAGGCCAGCGCCAGCGGGTCGCGATGGGCCGCGCGATCGTGCGGGAGCCCGCGGCGTTCTTGATGGACGAGCCGCTTTCGAACCTCGACGCGAAGCTCCGCGTCCAGGTGCGAGCGGAGATCAGCCAGCTACAGACTTCGCTCGGCGTCACGACCGTCTACGTCACGCACGACCAGGTCGAGGCAATGACGATGGGCGACCGCGTCGCGGTGATGCGGAAGGGCGAGCTGCAGCAGGTGGCGGCCCCCCAGGAGCTGTACGACCGTCCCCTCAACCTCTTCGTTGGTGGCTTCATCGGCAGCCCTGCGATGAACTTGCTCGAGGCGACGCTCGAGCGCCGGAACGGCGGCCTTGTCGCGATCGCAGGCAGCCAGCGGATCGAGCTCGGCGAGGAGACACTCTCGGTGCGGCCCGGACTCCGAAACTACGAGGGGCGCCCGGTCGTGCTCGGTATCCGGCCGGAGGATCTGGAGGATGCGTCGCTCGAGGACGGCGAGGCGACCGAGCGAACGCTCCAGGGCAAGGTCAGCTTGCGCGAGGCGCTGGGCTCCGAGGTGATGGTGCACTTCACGATCGACGCGCCGCCCGCGGTGACCGAGGAAGTACGCGAGC
>JACCRW010000205.1 GCA_013813345.1 Actinomycetota bacterium | reverse complement strand
GCGCGAGCCTGAGCCGGATCCCCCTGATCACGACAGCGTCCTAGCGATCGCGGAAGCGGTAGCCGACACCTCGCACCGTCAGGATCAGCTCGGGCTGCTTCGGATCGTCCTCGATCTTCTCGCGCAGGTGCCGGACATGCACATCGATCGTGCGCGGCTCGCGGTAGTCCGCGCCGCCGCGGAGCCGCTCCAGGAGCTGGCGGCGAGAGAAGACGCGACCCGGAGCCGCCGCGAGCATGCGGAGAAGCTCGAACTCGACGAAGGTGAGCTGAACCTCCGCTCCCCTGACCTCGACCGCCCGGCGCGGGACGTCGATCCGAACCTCGCCCTCCTCGATTACCTCCTCGCCGTCCGAGCGCTCCCCTGGACGGGGAGCCGATGCCCGTCGCAGCAGCGCCCGCACCCGGCTCCTGAACTCGCGAATCGAGAACGGCTTCGTAATGTAGTCGTCGGCGCCAAGCTCGAGCCCGAGCACCTTGTCGAGCTCGTCATCGCGGGCGGTGAGCATGATGATCGGAACGGTGCTGTCCGCGCGCAGGCGCTTGCAGACCTCGAGTCCGTCGAGCCGCGGGAGCATCAGGTCGAGCACCACCAGGTCGATCGACTCCTCTGCGAAGCGCCTCAGCGCCTCCTCGCCGTCCCGGGCGACGACGACGCGGAATCCGTCGCGCTCGAGCGGATAGGCGAGCAGCTTCTGGACGGAGTCCTCGTCGTCGACGAGCAGGATGGTGGAGGCGTCGGCCACGGCTCCCTCATGGTACGGGCCTACACTGGACGGGCAATGTCGCCGCCCCGTCGCACCGCAGGTCGGCCGGCTCCGCGAGGGAGCGCCGCCCGCCGTTCCCCGGCTGGGCGCCGAACGCGCTTCGGCTCGGTCGAGCGACCGATCAACGCCCGCCTCGTCCGCGGCACCTGGTTGCTCGTCGCCTTGCCGCTCCTCCTGGCGGCGTTCACGGTCGGGCGACCTCAGCCGCTCCCGCCGCCGGCGCTACCCGCGGCATTCGACGCGCCTGCCGCCGCCGAGCTGGCGCGCGAGCTGGCGCGCGATTTTCCGGACCGCTCGCCTGGCTCGGCCGGCGCGCTCGGGGCCGCACAGTGGTTCGCGGATCAGCTTCGGCTCGTAGGACTCGGCACGGCCTCGGACCGGTTCACCGCCCGCGTTCCGGGACGCGGCCGCGTCGAGCTCCGGAATCTCGTCGCAGTCGTCCCAGGCCCTTCGTCCCGCGCGATCGTCTTCATGGCTCACCGCGACAACACCGGCGAGGATCGCGGCACGAACGACAATGCCTCCGGGACGGCCGCCCTGATCGAGCTCGCGCGAGCCTTTGCCCCGGTCGCCGGGTCTTCGGGCCTCCAGGCGACGCCGGCCCACACGCTCGTCTTCGTCTCCACCGACGGCGGGGCGTACGGTGCCCTCGGAGCCGAGCGGTTCGCGGCCGTCTCGCGCTATCGCGCCGACGCAGTCGCGGTCGTCAGCCTCGACGCGATCGCAGGGAACGGCTTCCCACGACTCGTACTCGCCGGCGACGAGCCCCGCTCGCCCGCGCCGGTGCTCGTCCGGACCGCAGCGACGCGGATCCTGGAGGAATCCGGCGACGAGCCTCGCCGCGCGGGTGCGCTCGCTCAGCTCCTCGATCTCGGCTTTCCCTTCACGCTCGGCGAGCAGGGGCCGCTGATCGCTCGAGGGATCCCCGCGATCACGTTGACGACGGGCGACGAGCGCCCTGCGACACCCCTCGAAGACGAGCCCCTGAACGTCGAGCGCCTCGGGGAGGTCGGCCGCGCGACCCAGAACCTGCTCGGCTCGCTCGATGCGGGAATCGAGCTTGCCCAGGGCACGACGAGCTACGTCTACCTCGGCCGCCGGCTCGTTCGCGGCTGGGCGATCGAGCTGGCGCTCTTTGCCGCCCTGCTCCCGTTCCTGATCGCGACGGTCGATCTGTTCGCACGTTGTCGCCGGCGCCGAGTGCCGCTCGGGCCGGCGGCGCGCAGTCTTCAGAGCCGACTTGGGTTCTGGGCCTACGCTGGGTTCCTCCTCTTCGTCGGCGCAAAGCTCGGACTCTTCCCGGACGCCGAGCCTCGACCGCTTGCGACCCATGTCGAAGCGGTTCTCGATCCACCGACGGCCGGCCTGGCAGTGCTCGCGGTGCTCCTCCTCGGGGGCTGGCTCGTCGGCCGCCAGCGGTTGCTCCCCAAACGACCGGCGCTCACTGAGGAGACGCTTGCGGGCTACACGACCGCGCTGCTCGCGCTCGCCCTGCTCGCGCTCGTCGTCGTCGCGACGAATCCGTTCGCCCTCGTCTTCCTGCTGCCGGCTCTCTATTCCTGGCTCTGGCTGCCCCAGGCCGGGACGGC
>JACCRW010000194.1 GCA_013813345.1 Actinomycetota bacterium | reverse complement strand
CGATCTCGAAGGTCGTCACGCACCAGTACGTGAATCCGCTCGTCGCGATCGCGCTCGGCGCGCTCCTCCTGGACGAGAAGATCACGCTCGCAGTCGGGGTCGGCGCGGCGTTGATCGTCGGCTCGGTCTTCGTCGCAGTCCGCCAGGAGAGCTCTAGGAGCCGTTCACCTGAGAGCGTTGATGCGCGAGGTACTCCAGCAGATCAGAGCGCGTGAGGATCGCCCTCGGCCGTCCCGCGCTGGCGACGACCACGGCAGCGCTCGGGCCCGAGAGGTCGGCGAAGACCTGGTCGAGCGAGTCGGTCACGTCGACCGTCGCGAGCGGCGGCTGCATCGCGACCGCGACGTCCTCGTTCATCGCATCCGGGTTCTTGAAGACGCGGTCGAGGACGCCGCGCTCCTGGAGCGAGCCGATCACGTCGGCGAGCGAATCGGCGGCGTCGCTGCGCACGACCGGGAGCTGGGAGATCGAGTAGCGCTGCATCAGGTCGATCGCAGCGCCGACTTTCTGGTGCGACTCGATCGTGACGAGATCCGGCACCTGATGCTCCTCTCCACGCTTGAACCGCAGCACCTCCTCGATCGTCGGCGCCGGAGCGCGCCGCTCGAGGAAGCCGTACTGGAGCATCCAGTTGTCGTCGTAGAACTTGGAGAGGTAGGAGCGACCGCTGTCCGGAAGCACGGTCAGGATCGTCGCGTCCGGGCCGAAGTCCTTCGCGACCTCGAGCGCCGCCCACAGCGTCGTCCCGGCCGAGCCGCCGGCGAGGATCCCCTCCTCCCGCGCGAGCCGCCTGGCCGTCACGAACGAGTCGCGGTCGGAGACGCGGACCCAGCGGTCGACGATCCCGCGATCCATCGTCTCCGGCCACGTGTCCTTGCCGATCCCCTCGACGAGATAGGGGTGCGTCTCCTCGGAGGTGTAGACCGAGCCCTCGGGGTCGGCGCCGACGATCTGGATCCGCGGGTTGCGCTCCTTCAGGTAGCGGCCGACGCCCGAGACCGTCCCGCCCGTGCCGACGGAGATCACGATCGCGTCGAGCTCGCCGCCGGTCTGCTCCCAGATCTCGGGGCCAGTCGTCTCGTAATGAGCCTGCGGGTTAGCCGAGTTCGAGTACTGATCCGGCTTGAAGCCGCCTGGGATCTCCTCGGCGAGCCGGTCGGAGACGGAGTAGTAGCTCTCGGGCGAGTCGTGCTCGACGGCGGTCGGCGTGATCACGACCTCGGCCCCGTAGGCGCGCAGCATCGAGATCTTCTCCTGGCTCATCTTGTCGGGCATCACGAAGATGCAGCGATAGCCTCGGGTCGCCGCGGCGATCGCGAGCCCGACGCCGGTGTTGCCAGAGGTGGGCTCGACGATCGTGCCGCCCGGCCGGAGCTTTCCCTCGCGCTCGGCGGCGTCGATCATCGCGATCCCGATTCGATCCTTGTTCGAGCCGCCTGGATTGAGGTACTCGAGCTTGGCGAGCAGGCGCGGAGCGATGTCGCGGCCGATCCGGTCGAGCCGCACGATCGGCGTCGAGCCGACCAGCTCGAGCAACGTTGGGTACTCACGCGCCATCGCCGGCGAAGCCTACCGAGCGGGGTCGGCGGTTCCGGCTTCGCTCGGATGCCCGCGGAGCGCGCTCCAGCCGAGCGCTCCGGAGACGCCTGTCAGCTGCTCCTCGATGCCGAGGCCGTGCTCGCCGACCTCGCACTGCCACACGCCCTTCGCGTGATCCGAGCCGCGCATCTTGAAGATGCTGATCGAGCGGCGCGTCTCCGACTCGATCTCGACGTAGCGAAGCAGCACGATGTTGTGGAAGAGGAACGAGAGCCCGGCAAGAGGATCGACGACCGTCGACGTCGTCGGCGTGTCGCTCGTGATCAGGGCCGAGGCTCCTCCGCCGCGAATGAAGCCTGCAAGCGCGCGAGCAAAGGCGGGAAGCCGTTGGATCTCCCTGGCCGCGAACACGAGCTCGCCGAGGCTGTCGACTGCCACGCGACGCACATCCCCGGCCGCGAGCTCGGCCCGCATGGCGGCGGCGACCTTGTCGAGGTCGAGCTCCTCGCCCGGCACATGGTGAACCGTGAGTTGGCCGGACTCGATCGGGATGGCCAGATCCCAGCCGAAGGAGGCCGCCTTCTCGACGAGCTGGGACTCGCTTTCCTGAAACGAGACGAAGAGGCAGCGCTCGCTCGCGGAGAGACCCTCCACGACGAAGTGCAGCGCGACGCCGGTCTTGCCGGTTCCCGACGGGCCGACGATCGCCGTCGCCTCGCCCGCGTGGATGCCGCCCCCCATCAGCTCGTCGAGCTTGGGGATTCCGCTCGCGATCCGCGCCCCAACCGGCTTCTGCGCCTCCGGCGGCGACTGGATGGTTTCGAGCCGCGGGTACACCGTGACTCCCGATGCGCTGATCGAGAACGAATGCTTCCCGCCCAACGGAGCGGAGCCGCGCAGCTTGCGCACCCGTAACCAGCGGCGATCGACCGGCTCGCGCGCCTCGTAGGCGAGCTCGATGATCCCGTCGGCGAGCGAAAACTCGGCCGAGCTCCCGAGCTCCTCGGGCGAATACTCCCCGACGAGGAGGAGAACGGTGTTGCTGTGAGCGACCTTGCCGGCCAGGTCGTAGATCACCAGGCCTAGCGCAGTCGGGTCGACGAAGTCGCGGAGCGCCTTAGCGCTGTCGATCACGACGAGGGCCGGCTTGTCCTCGAAGCAGACGCGCACGATCTCGGTGATCACCGGACCCAGCGGGGGCTCGTCGGCGCCGCGCTCTTCGACGAGGATGTCGCCGAGGTGGATGAACTCGACCTGCTCTCCGAGCATCTCGCGCCGGAAGAAGTCGAACGACTCGAGGTGGCTGACGAGCTTGACGTGGGGCTCGATCAGCGTCGTGTAGTAGACCGACTTGCGCTCGGGCGTGGCGGCCGCGAAGGAGATCTGCT
>JACCRW010000432.1 GCA_013813345.1 Actinomycetota bacterium | reverse complement strand
CCGACGCTCTACCTCTTCGACGGCTACAACCTCCTCCACGCCGGAGCGTTCGCCGACCGCCGCGAGCTGACCGATGCCCTCGCGAGCTTCGTCGCGCTGCGCGGCGCGCGGGGCGTGCTCGTCTGGGACGGGGTGGGACGGGACGAGGAGGTGGGCCCGCTCGCGGTGCGGTTCGCAACCCATGCGGACACCCTGCTCGAACGGCTCGCCGCCGCACACCGGCACGGTGAGCGGGTCTGTCTGGTCTCCTCCGACTTCGCGGTGCGCGGCACCTCGGGGCAGGAGGTGCGCAAGCAGAGCTCTCGCACCTTCCTCGGCGAGCTCGAGCCGATCCTGCGCAGCGAGTCCCACGGCTCGCGCGTCGGCGATGCGATCGATGCGGACACGCGGGCGCGGCTCGAGCGGCTTCGCCGCGGCGAGTCCTAGCAGCTGACCGAACATATGTTCCTGACACATTCGGTCCATTGCAAAGGGGTTGTAACTTGCGCGCAACGCTGCTATGTTCCGGCTCAACTTCAGGGTGAGGGTTCGGCGCTCGACACGGAGAGCGCAGCGTCTCTTTCCCGTTGATCTAGGAGAATCGCGATGTCGCCTCGCACCGCCACCGCAGTCCAGACGGCACAGAAGGCTCAACGAGAGCTTGAGGATCTCCAACTGGTGATGAAGGCACGGAACGGCAGCCAGACGTCGCTCGACGCGTTGATGCGCCGCTACACGGGCTTCGTCCGGTTGAAGGCGAGCTCGTATTTTCTTGCCGGGGGCGAATCGGACGACCTGATCCAGGAGGGGCTAATCGGTCTCTACAAGGCGGTGCGGGACTTCAAGCCGGACATGGAGACCTCGTTCCGCAGCTTCGCCGAGCTCTGCGTGACGCGCCAGATCATCACCGCGATCAAGACCGCGACCCGGTACAAGCACCAGCCGCTGAACCAGTACATCTCCTTTAGCCACACGCCCGCGGGCCAGGAAAACGAGGGCGAGTGCACGCTCGGCGACGCGCTTCCGGGCCCGCAGACGAACGATCCGTCCGTCTGCGTCGTCTCGACCCAGGAGCTGCAGAGTCTCGTCTTCGCCCTCGGGACCGGGCTCTCGAGCCTCGAGGCGGACGCTCTGCGCTGCTACCTGGAGGGTCTCTCCTACGAGGAGATGGGCGAGGAGCTCGGCTGCGACTGCAAGACGATCGACAACGCTCTCCAGCGCGTCAAGCGCAAGATCCTCGCTCATCAGAAGACGCGGGAAGTCCTGAACTAGGGCGGTACCATGCCGGCGTTCGCCGGAGTAGCTCAGCTGGTAGAGCAACTGCCTTGTAAGCAGTAGGCCGTGGGTTCGAGTCCCGCCTCCGGCTCCAGGAACGAGTGAAGCCCCGCTCCCTCACCGTGCAGAGGGGCGGGGCTTCGTCGTGCTGAGAGCTACGTGGCGGGAACGGGCGGCGCCTCGGGCGCCGGCTCGTGCTCGAGCCGTGGGAGCCACTCGAGCCAGCTCGGCAGGTACCAGTTGCGCTCGCCGAGGAGCTTCATCGTCG
This sequence comes from Actinomycetota bacterium, assembly GCA_013813345.1. Taxonomy (GTDB): domain Bacteria; phylum Actinomycetota; class Thermoleophilia; order Gaiellales; family Gaiellaceae; genus Gaiellasilicea. The sequence continues at coordinate 4,814 of JACCRW010000432.1, read as the reverse complement.
CCGGCAGCAGAACCGCCCGGACGAGCGTGGCGTCGATCAGCACGGCGGCTGCGAGGCCGACGCCCAGCTCCTTCAGGTCGAGCATCGGCAGCAGGGCGAATACCGAGAACGTGGCGACCATGACGATCGCCGCGCTCGTGACGACCCCGGCTGTCGACTTGATCCCGTAGGCGACCGCGGCGTCGTTCGAGAGCCCCCGGTCGTACGCCTCGCGAACCCGGCTCAGGATGAACACGTGGTAGTCCATCGAGAGCCCGAACAGGATCACGAACAGGAACATCGGCAGCCAGGTTGCGATGCCGCCGTTCGACTCGAAGCCGAGCAGGCTCTCGCCCCAGCCCCACTGGAAGAGGATGACCAGCAGGCCATACGCAGCTCCCACGGAGAGCAGGTTGAGCACGATCGCCTTGAACGCGACGACGAGCGAGCGGAACGAGACCAGGAGGACGATGAAGGCGAAGATGAGGACGAAGCCGAAGACGAGCGGAGTCGCCTTCAGCATCGAGGCTTTCCAGTCCTTGTCGAGGGCGGTCGTACCGGTGACGGCGTACTCGACGCCCTGCACCTTGCCGATGGTCTGGGGCAGGAGCTCCTGGCGCAGCGTGGCGAGGGCCCCCTGAGCAGCTGCATGGGTGGCCTTGCCTGCGAGCGGGATCTCCACAGTCGCGACGGTGTTGTCGCGGCTCGCCTCGACCTCGATCGGCGTCTTCATCTGGCCGCTCGCGAGTGCGCGCCGCTCGAGCTCGGCGATCGCCTCACGGACGGGCTCCGCCCGAACGTCCTCGGCCTCGATCGCAACGACGGCCGGGTCGTAGCCGCCGGGGAAGGCCTTTTCGAGCTTCTTGAGCGGCTGGATCTCGGGGATCGAGATGTCGTCGATTCCGCTCGTTGTCGTCTTGAGCGAGAAGGCGGGCACGGTCAGCGCGATGAGCACGGCCGCGGACGCGATCGCCCACACGGCAGGGCGACGAAGGACGCGATCGAGGATCGCTCCCCAGAAGCGGCTCTCACCGTCGTGGCGCCGGAGCCGGTGCAGGAACGGAACTCGCCCCTTCTCGACCCGGTCCCCGAGCTTGGCGAGAATCGCCGGCAGCACCGTCAGCGAGCCGATCATCGCGATCGCCACGACCATCATCGTCCCGATCGAGATGGACATAATCGACTTGTCTCCGGACAGGAACAGACCGGCCATCGCAATCAGCACGGTGATCCCGGAGATCAAGACGGCTCGGCCCGAGGTGGCAGCAGCGGCTTCGAGAGCGGCGTGCTCGCTGCGACCGGCTGCACGCTCTTCGCGTTCGCGGCGGAGGTAGAAGAGCGAGTAGTCGATCCCAACCGCGAGGCCGATCAACAGGATCACCTCGGCGATCGACTCGTCCACCGCGAAGAGCTGGCTTGGTAGGGCGACGAGGCTCGTCGTCGCGATGACGGCCGTGATCGCCAGGAGCAGCGGCACGAGGGCAGCGATCGCGGAGCCGAACACAAAGAGGAGGATCACGAGCGTCAGTGGCAGCACGATCAGTGCGGCCTTGCCGAACATGCTTCCGAACGCCTCGTCGACCGCCTTCTCGGTGCTGACGCTGCCGAGCTCGTCGATCTCGAAACCCGGATGCCGCGCCTCGACCGTGGCGACGGCCGTTTCGAGCGACTCGATGTACTCGACCGCCTCGTCGTAGGTGCCATGAGGGCTGAACTGCACCATCGCCGAGTGCCCGTCGGTCGAGATCAGGTTGGCGTGACCGGCCTCGAGCGGCGAGTCGAGCTTCCGCACCTGCGGGAAGCTGTCGAGTGTCCGCACGACATCGGCGATCGCCGCCTCGAACGCGGGATCGTCTGCCTCGAGCGACTTCGACTGGATCAGGACGATCTCGTCCTGCTCGTCGGCGGTCGCAGGGAAGCCCGACTCGATGATCTTGTCGGCCGTGCGGGCCTCGCCGACGGCCAGGTCGGCCGGCTCGAGGTACTTCGTGCCGACCGCGTTGCCGAGGAAGACCGACGCGATCACGAAAGCGAGCCAGCCGAAGACCGCGGTCTTCCAGTGATTCGCGCTCCAGCGGCCCATCCGGGCCGCGACGTTGTGCGATTGCTTGAGGGGCGACATTTGCGCTCTGCTCCTTGCGTGGGGGTCGTCGTCACTCTCCGCTCGGGCGGTCGCTCCGGCAGTGCGGCGGTCAGGCCTCTCCGAGTGCGGCTGGCCGCACGCAGACAGGGCGCTCTAGCGCGTGAGATGATTCGAACGTGCGGGCGGGCACATACCTCAGGGAACGCCAGTTCCTCTGGGCGAAGCGGAAGGGCATCGAAGTAGGCGGCCAGTTCCGCCATTCACCGGACCCAACCGAGGCTTCTCGTGGGGCCAAGGCGTTCACCTACGAGCTCGGTGACAACCTGTTCGAGCCGCTCTCCGAGGAGGCACGGCTAGCCAGAAGTTCCCAAAGGGAAGTTCTGGCTAGCTCAGGAAGGCGAGCACGGCGAGCACGCGGCGGTGATCCTCGGCGGTCGCCGGCAGGCCGAGCTTCCCGAAGATGCTCGTGACGTGCTTCTCGACCGCGCGGAGCGTCACGAACATCCGCTCGGCGATCGCCTGGTTCGAGCGGCCCTCCGCCATCAGCTCGAGCACCTCGCGCTCGCGCGGCGTCAGCCCGCCGACCGGGTCGTGCTGGCGCTTGCGGCCGACGAGCTGGTTGACGACAGCAGGGTCGAGCGCCGAGCCGCCCTCGGCGACGCGCCGAACGGCAGCCGCGAACTCGTCGACGTCGGAGACGCGGTCCTTGAGCAGGTAGCCGACCCCCTCGGCGCTCTCGGACAGGAGCTCCATCGCGTAGCCCGGCTCGACGTACTGCGAGAGCACGAGCACCCCGACCCCGGGGTGGCGCTCTCGGATCTGCTGGGCGGCGCGGAGCCCCTCGTCCGTCTGGGTGGGAGGCATCCGAATGTCCACGATCGCCACATCCGGCCGGTGCATCGCCACGTGGCGCAGGAGGTCGTCGCCGGTTCCCGACTGCGCGACGATCTCGAACCCGGCGTCCGCGAGCAGTCGCGCGATCCCCTCGCGCAGGAGGACGGAGTCGTCGGCCAGCGCGACTCGGAGCGCCACCGAGCTCGGCCGGGCCCGCAGCGGAGGGAAGGTATGGGCGCGCTCGTCTTCGAGTTGGAAGATCCACTCCGGCTCGGGGAGGTCGGGGAGCGTGTAGAGACCGAGCTCGCGCGGCTCGCTCTCCGGGAGGGCAGCCCGGGTCGCCTCGGAGATCAGCACCTGCCCGCCGTGCCCGGCGGCGCAGATCCGGCTCGCGCGATGGACGTCGACGCCCACGTAGCCGTCCTCGCCGAGTGCGGGAGCCCCCGTATGGAGCCCCATCCGCACGCGAACCGACGATCCCGGCCACGGATGCGCAGAGAGCGACCGCTGGGCGGCGATGGCGGCGGTCGCGGCCGGCTCGGCCCCGGAGAAGACTGCGAAAAGCTCGTCGCCTCGGCTGTCCACCTCCTGCCCGCCGGCCTCGGCGACGGCAGTGCGGAGGAGCCGGCGCACGTCGGCGAGCGCCTTCGCCCACCCTCCGCCGAGCTCGTGCGCGAGCCTCGTCGAGCCCTCGACGTCCGCGAAGAGGAGGGTGATCGTGCCGGTCGGAAGGCTGCTCATCCTCGCTCCTCGGCAAGGATGCGCTCCACCGTGTCGAGGAGATCGCTGGCATCGGTGCGAAGCGCATCGACTGCTCCGCCCGATGGCTCGAATGCGGCGTAGGAAACCTGATTGCGATCCGCTCGCCAGACATCGAGACGCTCGAAAAGCTCGGTATAGGCGGAGCCGGCGATGCGAGCCGCCTCGTCGATTCGGACCCGATGCGACTCCTCTCCGCTTGTCACGCGACTGCCCGTTGCCGCGAGGAGAGCGTCCATCCCCGCGAGGCAGGCTTGGTAGAGGAGGAAGAACGATCCAGGTTGGGTCAGGCTCGGGCTCTCGGCATCCGCGAAGAACCCGCGCGCGTAGCCGAGGAACTCCTGCGCTCGTGCCTCGTCGGGATAGACGCTTTCGATCTCGGCCCGGTTCATGGCCCAACTTCCGGTCGAATCTTCATGCCACCGCCAGGAGGTCGTCTTGACCGACGAGGAGCTCGCTCGGCCGTTCGGCGATCGCGCGCACGAAGCTGTTGCCCCGACGCAACCGCTCGGCGAACTCCTCGCGCGTCAGCACGGTCAAGTCGATCCGACGGCCGTGCCGGTGCTCGAGCGCGTTGAGGCGTCGCCGCAGCCGATGCAGCTCCGGACTGCCGAGCACGAGTAGGTCGACGTCGCTCGTCGGCCGCAGCGGGCCGGAGACCCAGGAGCCGTGGAGCGCTGCGACCTCGATTCCGGGCTCGCTCTCGAGGAGCGCCGTGAGCTCGGCGTTCAGACCGACGGTCAGCCTCAGGAGCTCGCGGAGCGGCGAGTAGAGCGGCGAGGAGACGGCCGCGCGATAACCGAAGCCGCCGCCGAGCGGCTCCCGGACGAGCACACCGGCGCGTCGACACCGCTGGAGCTCCCGGTGGACGGAGGCCTCCGTCGCCTCGAGCCGCTCGCGTAACTCGCGGTTTGTCAGTGCGGTCTCGGGGTCGGAGAGGAGGAGGTCGAGAAGACGCAGCTGGAGCGGGGAGCGAAACAGGCCGAGATAATCCTTCATGATCTGCAAGGAGTCTTGCAGATCATGAAAACCGGAGTCGACCGACCGGATGGGCCGGTTCCTCGTCGCCGACGGGGAGCACGGCCCGGATGCACGTGCCGGCGCCGGGCGGGCTCTCGACCGCGAGCGTCCCGTCGAGCGCCGCCACGCGGTCGGCGAG
>JACCRW010000183.1 GCA_013813345.1 Actinomycetota bacterium | reverse complement strand
CGGGAATCCCGCCGGCCTGACCGCCCGTGAGCTCGACGTCCTTCGTCTCGTGGCCGCCGGGAAGCGAAACGCCGACGTCGCCGACGAGCTCGTCGTCTCGCCGAGGACGGTCGACCACCACGTCTCCGCGATCCTGCGCAAGCTCCGGGTCCGGACGAGGGGCGAGGCCGCCGTCGCCGCCGCCGAGCTCGGCCTGCTCCAAGATCGGTAGGAGCCCCGGCCAACATGGGTGGTTGCGCCGATGTCGTCGCGCTGCCGGCGCCGTAGCGTCGAGACAACCGAACAAAGGAGTCTCGATGGATACGTTCGTGATCCTCCGCCGGAGCGGCTGGCGTTCCGGCGAGGAGCTGCAGGAGGCCGCAGCCCGCTCGACCGCGGAGGGCGAGCGGATGCCCGAGGACATCCGCTGGATTCGCAGCTACGTGCTGGAGGAAGCCGACGGCGTCGGAACCGTCTGCATCTACCAGGCCTCGAGCCCGGAGGCGATTCGTGCCCACGCTGCGGCCGCCGAGCTGCCCATCGACGAGATCGTCCGCGTCGCCGACACCGTCGTCGTCCGACCCGATCCGCAGCCCGCGGTCTAAGAGGAGAAAGAGATGAAGCGCATCCTCGTTCTGCTGCTCCTCGCCATTCCCGTGCTCGTGACCACGGGGCTCGCCGTCGCCGCCGGCGCGTTCGACGTCGCGAAGTCGTCGACGGCCCGTTTCCACGACATCCGGCAGGCGATGGACGCGGGCTACACGGCGAAGGTCGTCGACCTCGACGGGATCGAGTGCATCGCCCAGCCCGGCGAGGGCGCGATGGGCGTGCACATGCTCAACCCGTCGCTGCTCCTCGACGAGGGGAAGATCGACGCGGCCCAGCCCGAGCTGCTCGTCTACGAGCGGAGGAACAACGGCACGATGAAGCTTGTCGCGCTCGAGTACCTCGTCTTCCAGTCGGACTGGAAGGGCGGCGGCAAGCCGGCCCTGTTCGGCAAGGGCTTCGACGAGATCAAGGCCGGTAACCGTTACGGGATCCCACCTTCCTGGGCGCTCCACGCCTGGATCTGGAAGCCGAACCCGAGCGGAATGCTGCACGCCTGGAACCCGCGCGTCGACTGCGGCGGCGCCTAGCTCTAGCCGGTGTTAACGCCGGTGAGGGCCCTCACCGGCATTTGCCCAACTCGCTTAGTCTCCGCGGCATGGCCGCTTGTGCGAGCTGCGGAGCCGAGAACCGCGAGGGCGCGCGCTTCTGCGACTCCTGCGGGGCCGTCCTCGCCGACGCGGAGCGGCCTCGTGAGCTGCGGAAGACTGTGACGGTGCTCTTTTGCGACGTGATCGGCTCGACCGCCCGGGCCGAACAGCTCGACCCGGAAGCGACGCGCGCCACGATGGCGCGGTACTTCGAGACGGCGCGCGCGGCGATCGAGCGGCACGGCGGCACGATCGAGAAATTCATCGGCGATGCGGTGATGGCCGTGTTCGGCGTCCCGCAAGTGCACGAGGACGATGCGCTCCGCGCCGTCCGGGCAGCCCTCGAGCTCCGCGATGCGGTCGAGATCGACGTGCGGATCGGCCTCAACACGGGCCAGGTCGTCACGGGGAGTGGCGACACCCTCGTCACGGGCGACCCCGTCAACGTCGCGGCCCGGCTGGAGCAGGCGGCCGGGATCGGCGAGGTGCTGCTGGGGGCGGATACCTACCGGCTGGTGCGGGACGCCGTCGACGTCGAGCTGCTTCCTCCACTCGAGGCGAAGGGAAAGTCCAAACCGCTGACGGCCTACCGCCTCGTCGCGGTCACCGGCGAGGAGGCACACATCCGGCGATTCGACGCACCTCTCGTCGGCCGCGATCGGGAGTCGCAGCTGCTGGCAGGCGCCTGGGCGCGGGTGCTCTCGGAACGGTCGTGCGCGCTGTTCACGATCCTTGGGTCGGCCGGCGTCGGCAAGTCGCGCCTCGCGCAGGAGTTCCTCGCCGGGGTCGACGCGACCGTCGTCAGCGCCCGTTGTCTCTCGTACGGAGAAGGCATTACCTACTGGCCCGCTGTCGAGATTGTCAAGCAACTTCTTGGCGCGGAGCTTCCCGACGATCCCGCCGTCGCAGCCCTGCTCGGTCACGGGCAGGCGGCGATCGACGAGATCGCGTTCGGCGTCCGCAAGCTGCTGGAGGCGCGGGCGGCTGAGCGCCCACTGGTTGTCCTCCTGGACGATCTTCACTGGGCCGAGCCCGCCTTCTTCGAGCTCGTCGAGCAGGTCGCCGACTTGAGCCGCGATGCGCCGATCCTGCTCCTCTGTCTTGGCCGACCCGAGCTGCTCGACCGGCGGCCCGGCTGGAGCGGCGGCAAGCTCAACGCGACGAGCGTGCTACTCGAGCCGCTCGCGGCCCAGGAAACGGACGACTTGATCGACGGCCTTCTCGGAGGCGACGACCTCGACCCGACTCTTCGCCGAGGAATCCTCGGCGCAGCCGAGGGGAACCCGCTCTTCGTTGAGGAGATGCTGGCGATGCTGCGCGAGAGCGGAGGTGAGAACGTGAGTGTTCCGCCGACGATCCAAGCGCTCCTCGCCGCCCGGATCGACCAGCTACCGCGGGCGGAGCGCGAGACGCTCGAGCGCGGATCGATTGAAGGCCAGGTCTTCCATCGAGGCGCCGTTCAGGCTCTGTCGCTCGACGATTCGGCAGTGGGCGGCCACCTGCTGGGTCTCGTTCGCAAGGAGCTCGTGCGACCGAACGCGACGATGGTCTCCGGGCAGGATGCCTTTCGCTTCCGCCATCTCCTGATCCGGGACGCGGCCTACGAGGCGCTGCCGAAATCGGTTCGCGCCGGGCTCCACGAGCGCTTCGCCGACTGGATCGGCGAGCATGGCGCCGATCTCGTCGAGCTCGACGAGATCCTGGGGTACCACCTGGAGCAGGCCGCCCGCTACCGAGTCGAGCTCGGGATTCCGGCTCCCGAGCTTGCGGCACGTGCGGCGGGCCATCTGGGAACTGCGGGCGCGCTCGCGCTCGAGCGGGTCGACCATCACGCGGCGCGGAATCTGCTGAACCGGGCGGTAGGGCTCGTCGGCAACGGCGGAGCGGCTCGCGCACGCCTGCTCCCGCTGCTGGCCGAAGCGGTCTACGGAACGGGTGACCTCGAGGGCTCCGAAGAGCTTCTCGCCGAAGCGATCGCGCTCGGTACGGAAACCGGCGAGAAGGCGGCCGCCTTGCGATCGCGCCTCTTTTCGAGCTACATCCACGGCCACATGGGCACGCGTTCGCTGGCGGCCCTCCTGGACGAGCTCGATCTCCTCCTCGTTGAGGTCGGGCCAACGGGCGACGACGATCTGGCAGCACGGGCCTTCCACACACGCGGCTGGTTCCGCCTCTGGCTCGGCCGTGCCGACGCCGGTCTGGCGGACTTCCTCGCGGCGCTCGAGCACGCCGAGCAGACGGCGTCGCCCAAGCTGCGGGACGACGTGGCAGGCGGCGTAGCGGCAGCGATGCGCTGGGGCTCGACGCCGTGGCACGACCTGGAGCGCTTTCTCGACACGAGTGCGCGCGGCAAGGCCGTTCGATCGCGTGACCACCTCGGCTCGGACGTCTTCTTGCATCAACCGGGGGCGGCTGCTGCACGCGGTGACTTCGAGGTAGCGCGGGCGCAGTACACCGAGCGGCTGCGGCAACTGAGAGACCGTGGAGAGACGTTCTTCATCCACACGTTCGCGATGAACGTCGCTGCGGTCGAGCTGCGCGCGGGTGAGCTCGCTGCCGCCGAGCGAATCCTGCGCGATGCGTGGCTCGGCCTGGAGTCTGCCGGCGAAAAGGGGTTCCGCTCGACCGTCGGGGCGATGCTCGCGGAGACGCTCGCCCAGCTCGGCCGGCCGGACGACGCGGAGGCGATCGTCCTTGCGAGCGACGTGCTGACGACCGAGGACGACGCGGCCTCGGTCGCGCTCGTCCACCGCGCGGGTGCGAGGGTCGCGTTTGCCCGAAAGCTGTACGACGCGGCCGAAAGCCAGGCCCGGCAAGCGCTTCGCGTTCTCGAGGCAACCGACATGCTCGAAGAGACCGCCGAAACGCACCTCCTGCTGGGGGAGGTGTTGGCGGGGGCCGGCTCGACCGAGGAGGCTGCCGGCGCGTTTCGCAAGGCCGTGGAGCTCGCCGAGGCGAAGGGGTCGAGCGTGCTCACCGAGACAGCCCGCGCGGCGCTCGCCGGGCTGCCTTCCTAGACGAGCTCGAAGCGGGCCTGCCGCTTGGCGACGTCGGCCAGCACGAGCCTGACCTCGACGCGCTCGCCGAGCGGTAGTTCGCCCAGGCAGCGGGCGGTGACGGCGAGGTCGAGGAGCTGAACGGTTCCGTCGCCGTCGTGCTCGTCCACCTCGACGACCACCGCCTCGAACGTCGCGCCGACTCGATGCTCGAGCACGGCCGCCTCTACGGTGGAGATGATCCCGGCCTCGTACTGCTGCGCCCGCCGGTTCGACCGCTCCATCGTCTCCGGAAGTTCCGGCAGCGCCGCCCGCGCCCATTCGGGAACCTCCTCCCCGGCGGAGACGGCCAGGCACACCTCGCCCACGTAGCGATCGACGAGGCGTCGCAGCGGGGCGGTGGCATGCGCGTACGGAGCGCCGATCCCGGCGTGGTCGGCGACGTGGGGAATCTCGCCGTCGAAGGCCGCGTAGCCGGAGCCCCGAAGCAGCACCGTCGACTCGACCAGGAACGCGGCCTGCGCAGGCACCGTCGGATCGAGCGTGCGAATCAGATCGGCGTAGGATTGAGCCGGCGTCCAGTCGACCTTGAGCGCCTTCGCGATCCTCCGCAGCCGCTCGACCGCCCTCGGATCGGCGACAGGAAGGGTTCGGAGAACGCCGACTCGCGCGGAGAGCATCAGCTCGGCCGCGGCCTGGCCGGTCATGAGCGAGATCTGGGCGTTCCAGCCCTCGACGGGAAGCGGGGCGCGGAATGCGAGCTCGTAGCCGGCCGAGCCTCGGTGAACCTCCTGCTCCGGGATCGGCAGGGCGATTCCGCCGAGCCGCTCCTCGCGCTCCTGGCGGAGAAGGCCGAGCTCACGCAGCAGATTCAGCGAGTCGCTCGCCGTGCCGTTCTCCAGCGAGCGTTGGACGCCCGCGTAGTCGAGCTTCTCGCGGCTGCGCACGAGGGCGCGACGGACGTCGGCCTCGACGCCCTCGCCGGAACCGTCGATTTCCATCGTCCAGAGAAGCGCCGGCCGCACCTGGTCGGGAAGGAGGCTGCCGGCACCCTCGGAGAGCTGCGCCGGATAGAGGCGCGCATTCCCGTCCGGGGCGTAGAGCGTCTCGCCGCGCGCGTGCGCCTCGACGTCCATCGGACCGCCGGGGGTCACGAACGCGGCGACGTCGGCGATCGCGTAGCGGACGCGGTAACCCTGCCCGCACCGCTCGAGATGGAGCGCCTGATCCAGATCCAGCGACTCCGGCGGGTCGATCGTGACGAAGGGGATCGCGGTCTCGTCGAGCTCCGGCAGGCGCGGCGAGCGCACGGCCGCCTCCGCGTCGGCGACGACCTCGGGCGGGAACTCCAGCGAGACCTCGAGGCTCTCGCGGAGCTCGGCGAACGCGGCTGCGATCTCCGTGGCGTCGGGCGCGGAGAGGCGGATGTAGCGAGCCACGCGCGGGAGCCTACGTGCGCGGGCGCCCGCCGGCGTCGCAGGGGATCGGGCCGGGAAACGCCGTTTCCATCCGGATGAGCACCTGGGTCAGCGCCGTCGGCTTGATGCTCCCACCGACATTCGTGTACGGCCGGTCGAGGAAGCGCACGATCAGCATTCCCGCGACGACGACCGTCGCGATCCCGGCCATCATCAGCGCCTGGATCACCGCGGGCTCGGCCCGGTCCGCATAGAAGCACATGTAGACCACGATCAGCAGGCCGCCGAGCACGAGCGCGAGCCAGACGATCGGCGGGACGAACGGCGCCGCCTCAGCGAGCCGTCCGCGCCGGCCCTCACGCCGGTCTGCCGCCCCGTCGAACCAGTGCTCATACGCCGCGCGCTGCCGCTCGCCGCCCAAGGCGACACCGTCGATCGTCGCCTCGAACTGCGAGATCCAGGTCTCGACGAGTGGGCTCTCGCGGTTCTCGCGCATCGCCGGCCATTCGTCCCGGACGACCGCCCTCGCGTAGCAGATGAGCTGGCCCTGGAGCATGTCGCGCTCGGCCGGGGCGAACAGCCGCGCGGTGCGATGGAGCTGGCCTCACCGCGACAGCCTCGATCGACGCCCGCTCGCGCGCGCGGTCGAAGCTCTCGAAGGCGAGGAAGATCACGAATGCAAGCAGGACGGCAAAGCTCGTCCCGATCACGCCGAAGACGCCGGCAGCGCGATCCGAGTCCGTGAAGAACCCTCCGCGCGGCGCCGCGCGTCGAACAAGCAGCATGATCCCGACGCAGGCGCTCGCGACCGCGAGAACGACCAGGAACGCGGCACCGGTGCTCATCGAGCCTCAGCCGGCAGAGACATTCGCGCGGAGCTGCTCGCCGAAGCGAGCCCGCTTCACGAACTGACCGCTCCCGGGCTCCGCGACGACCTCGCCGCCGTCCACGATCACGTTGCCGCGCAGGAGCACCGTCTCGACGTCTCCGACGACCTCGGTCCCCTCGTAGAGGTTGTAGTCCGTCCTCGACTGTTGCGCGGCCGCGGTGATGGTGTAGGGCTTCTCCGGGTCGAAGATCACGAGATCGGCGTCGGCTCCCACCGCAATCGTCCCCTTGCGGGGATAGAGGCCGAAGAGCTTCGCAGGGTTCGTCGCCAGGAGCTCGACCATCCGGTTCAGCGTGATCCGGCCGTCCGAGACGCCGAAGTGGTGGATCAGCCGCAGCCGGTCCTCGATCCCCGGCCCACCGTTCGGGATCTTCGAGAAGTCGTCCCGGCCAATCGTCTTCTGCCCGTCCCAGAGGAAGGCGCAGTGGTCGGTCGAGATCGCCGAGAGGACGTCCGTGCGGACGGCGTTCCAGAGCACGTCCTGGTTCGGCTTCGCCCGCGGCGGCGGGGTGTAGACGAACTTCGCGCCCTCGAAGTCCGGCCGCTCGAGGAAGCTCTCGTCGACGAGGAAGTACTGGGTGCAGGTCTCGCCCCAGACGTCCCAGCCGAGCTCCCGCGCCCGCATGATCGGATCGACCGACTCCTTGCACGAGACGTGGACGACGTAGAGCGGACAGCCGGCAACGCGGGCGAGCTGGATCGCCCGGTTCGTCGCCTCTCCCTCGGTCTCCGGCGGCCGCGTCCGCGCATGCCAGACCGGATCCGTGTTTCCCGCCGCGAGCGCCTTCTTCACGAGCACGTCGATCGCGTCGCCGTTCTCCGCGTGCACCATCACGAGCGCGCCGGTCTCGGCCGCGACCTCCATTGTCCTGAAGAGCGTCTCGTCGTCGACCATCAGCGCACCCTTGTAGGCCATGAAGAGCTTGTAGGACGTGATTCCTCGATCCGGCAGCGTCGCCAGCTCCTCGAGCGTGCCGCCCTCCTTCAGGTCGGTGACCGCGATGTGGAAGCCGTTGTCGATCAGCGCCTTGCCCTCGCGCTTGGCATGCCACATGGCGAGCGAGTCGCCGAAGCTCGTGCCCGGCTGCTGGATGCAGAAGTCGACGTGCGTGGTCGTGCCACCGCGCGCGGCGGCTGCGTGGCCCGAGGTGAAGTCGTCGATCGTCGTTGTCCCGCCGAACGGCATGTCCAGGTGGGTGTGGGGGTCGATCGCCCCCGGCAGGACGAGCTTGCCGGAGGCGTCGACCACGCGATCGGCGGCTACGTCGAGCGACTCGCCGATCAGGGAGATCCGCTCGCCGTCCACGAAGACGTCGGCCACGGTGTCGTCGACCGCGGTGACGACTCGGCCGCCTTTGATCAGAACGGACATCGCGGATCTCCCTCCCTCGATCGGTTGCCTACTCGCCGCCTGCCGTCACCTCAACGGTCTCCTTCTCCCAGTCGGCGCCGTTCACGTCCACGTCTTCGTCCTCGAGCTCCGCAACGGCGGCCTCGGCGAGGTCGCTGCGATAGGCGTCGCTCGATGCATCCGCCTTGATCACCGCGAACTGCTTGGCGATGTCGGCCGTCCGCTGGAAGGCGGCCTCCTCCATCACGCCGACCCCGAGGTCGTTCGGCCAGGTGATCGCGTTGATCTCGTTCAGCTGCCAGCGCTGGTGGCCCTCACCGAGCGTCGGGCCGCTGTCGAGCACGTGCTGAAGGCACTCGTCCTGATTGTCGCGACAGAAGGCCCAGCCCTTGAAGCTCGCCTTCAGGAAGCGCCGGGCGATGCCCTGGTTCTCCTCCTCGGCGATCCACTCGCCCTGGACGAAGATCCCGTCCTCGAGCATCGCGGTGCCCGCGTCCTCCATCGAGATCACGTTCAGCTCGTCGAGCGACCAGAGCTCGCCCGTGTCCGGGTTCTCCGTCTCGAGCACCTGCGCGAGCTCGTTGTAGGTCATCGCCGCGGCGGCGTCGATGTCGCCGTTCAGAAACAGGTTCATGTCGAACGGCTGGTTGACGATCGTGACGTCGTCCTTCGACTTCGGGTCGATGTCGTTCTTGACGAGCGCCGCGTAGAGCTCGTTCTCGTTCCCGCAGCACCAGACCCCGACCTTCTTGCCGCGCATGTCCGCCACCGACTCGATTCCGCTGTCGGCGCGCGTCACCTCGGTCATCCCGCTCTGGTTGAAGACCTGGGCGATGTTGACGAGGTCGCCGCCCTGGTCGCGTGCGGCGAGAAGCGCCGGCAGCCAATCGATCCCGAACTCGGCCTGACCGCTCGCGACGACCTGCTCGGGTGTGATGTCCGGACCGCCCGGCTTGAGCGTCACGTCGAGGTTCTCGTCTTCGTAGTAGCCCTCCTCGAGGGCCGCGTAGTAGC
>JACCRW010000142.1 GCA_013813345.1 Actinomycetota bacterium | reverse complement strand
GCCCACAACGTCCGCTCGCCCGCCGAGGTCGACGCCGTCCTCGCCGAGGCTGAGGCCGCCGGCGCGGAGGTCAGGCGACCGGGCGCGGCCACCTTCTGGGGCGGCTATTCGGGCGTCTTCGCCGATCCCGACGGCCATGCCTGGGAGGTCGCGCACAACCAGGGCTGGCAGCTCGCGGACGACGGCTCGGTCAGCCTCGCTTGAGGAGCCGGCAGGCGAGGGGCGGCGTATTAATTGCCGGCGGCGGCTTCGCGGGCGGCTACGTCGCGCGCCTTCTCGGCAGGGCAGGGGCGACGATCGTCAGCCCGGAGAACTTCATGCTCTACACGCCGATCCTCCCGGAGGCGGCGTCGGGGACGCTCGAGCCCCGCCACGTCGTGGTGCCCCTGCGCCAGATGTGTCCGCACGCCGAGCTGCTGCTCGGGCGCGTCCGCGGACTCGACGAGGCGCAGCGGCTCGTCGAGGTCGAGACCGAGGACGCAGGGCCGTTCGAGCTCGAGTACGAGCACCTCGTGCTCGCGCTCGGCTCCGTGGCTCGAACCTTTCCCGTGCCTGGGCTCGCCGAGCACGCGCTCGGTTTCAAGGATCTCGCCGACGCGATCCAGCTCCGCAATCGCGTCCTCCGCGAGCTCGAGGCCGCCGCCGCCGAGCTCGACGACGTCGAGGCGGAGAGCCATCTCACCTTCGTCTTCGTCGGGGCGGGCTACGCGGGCGTCGAGGCTCTTGCGGAGCTCTCGGACCTCGTCGCCGACGCGCTCCGCTACTACCCAGGCCTCGCCACCACGCCGCAGCGGTGGGTGCTCGTCGACGCAGCGCCGAAGATCCTGCCCGAGATCCCGACCCGGCTCGGCGACTACGCCGCCCGCGAGCTGGCGCGCCGCGGGGTCGAGATCCACGTCGGGACGACGCTCGAATCGCTCGGCCCACGCGAGGCCGTGCTCTCGAACGGCGTCCGCATCCCGACCCGCACCCTCGTCTGGACTGCCGGGGTGAAAGCGCATCCGCTGCTCGGAGAGCTCGGACTCCCGCTCGACGAGCGCGGGCGAGTCGTCGTCGACGAGCTCCTGCGGGTGCGCGGCCGTGAGCGCGTCTGGGCGCTCGGCGACGCAGCCGCCGTCCCGAACACGCGCACGCCGGCGCACGTCGACCCGCCCACGTGCCAGCACGCCCTCCGTCAGGCCCGCCGGCTCGCGAAGAACCTCCAGGGCGACCTCGAGCCCTATGGCTATCGGATGCTCGGCCAGGTGGCGACGCTCGGGCGCTACCGGGGTGTCGCCGACGTCCTCGGACTCCGCTTCCGCGGCTTCCCCGGCTGGTTCGTCGCCCGCAGCTACCACCTCCTGCAGCTCCCGCTCGTCTCGCGGAAGCTCCGCGTCGTCGCGGACTGGACGACCTCGCTCTTCTTTCGCCGGGACATCGCCGAGCTCTCGATGCTCGGGCATCCGCATCGGCTCGGAGACTCGGACGCGGAGTAGTGCTTGACTTCGACCCCTTGCGCGCGTCCGCGGCTCGCGGGAGTCGCTCGCCTTCTCGCGGCTGCTGACGGAGTTGCAGTACGCCGAGGTCTGGGCCGTCCCGCTCCGCGTCTGGCAGTTCGTGATGGACCCCGAGTTGCTGATCATCGTCCACAAGCCGTATCTCGTCCCGGTGCTCGCGTTGCTGTGCCTCTTCCCGTTCGCAGCGATGCTCGTCCGGCGGCGGCCGGTCGATGCGCCCTGGGCATTCCTCGAGCCCCCGGGCGAGCTGCACACGCCGCGGCTGAGCGTCCGTCCGTTCCAGCCGCTCGTGATCGGCGCTACCGCCGGGGCTGTCTTTCTCGCCCTCGTCGTCGTGATTCGATTCAGTGTCCACAACGGCGTCAGCGCGGAGACGCGGGCGACGGACGCCGCTGTCCTGTCGTTCTACGCCGCTCTCGTCGCGCTCGCCATCCTCGTGCAACTCGCAGCCGGAGCGGTCGGGGCGTGGCGCGGGGGCTCGTTTGGCGCGCTCGGGGCGGCCTCGTCGCAGGCTCCCCCGGCTGGCTCGGAATCGCCGGCGGGCCCGCGGCCGGCGGCTGCATCGACCAGCTCTCGCTCAATCCCGGCCCATGTGCATGGGTCGTTTCGGCTGGGTTCTCCTGGGACGTCTTCAAGCAGGTTGTTGCCGAAGGAGCGATCGCGGCGCTCGCCGGCGGGATCGTGTCCCTCGGCGTCCGCGCGCTGGTGCGGCGGCGTCACGGTGCCGAGGAGCTCCACCCGGCCAAGCTCGCCGGCTAACGCAGAGATCGCAACGCGGCACCAAGCGACTGCCGGGTCGTCAGGACGCCCTCGAAGAGGTCGCCCTCGCGCGCGACCCGCTCCAGCACGGCCTCCATCGTGAACGCTGCCGGATCGAGCGACGCGTTCAGCTCCTCCCAGCGCAGCGGCGTCGAGACAGGCGCGCCCGGCTTCGGCCGCACCGAGTAGACCGAGGCGATCGTCTTGCCCTCCCCGTTCTGGTTCGAGTCGATCAGGACGCCCCTGCGCTTCGCCTTCGTCCACTCGGTCGTCGCGAGCCGCGGGTGGGCGCGGGCGATTGCGCCAGCGACGATCTCCGAGAACTCGCGTGTCTGGTCGAAGGTATGCCGCCGGTCGATGGGGACGAGAACGTGGATCCCCTCCGAGCCGCTCGTCTTGGGGAATGAGACGAGCCCGACGAGGTCGAGAACCTCCTTGACGAGGAGCGCCACCTCGACCGCCTCCGCGAAGCCGACGTCCGGTGAGGGATCGAGGTCGAAGAGCACGAAGTCGGGACGCGAGGGCTTGTCCACGCGCGAATACCACGTGTTCATGTCGATACAGCCCATGTTGACCATCCAGAGCAGGGCCAGCTCGTCGTTGACGAGCGCGAAGTCGATCTCGCGACGCGTGCGCGGCGACTCGCGCGTGGACACCTCGAAGCACCGCGTCGGGATCCAGTCCGGCATGTGCTTCGGCGCATCCTTCTGGAAGAAGAACTTGCCGTTCCAGCCGTCGGGATAGCGCTTCATCGTGAACGGCCGCTCGCGCAGATGCGGGACGAGAACCGGTGCGACGTCGCGATAGTAGGAGAGGAGATCGCCCTTCGTGATTCCCTCCTCGGGCCAGAAAGGCTTGTCGAGGTTCGAGAGCTTGAGCACGCGGCGACCGCGCTTGACCTCTGGCCCGATCGCCTCCCGCTCGCGGTGCACCTCCTCCGGCCGCTTGTCCTCGCGCAGCCCCTGGTAGGACGGCGCGCGGAGCCGCCCGTCGTGCGTCCACTCGGCGAACTCGACCTCGCAGACGAGCTCGGGCTCGACCCAGACGATGTCTGCCTTCCGTACCTTGGCGAGCTTCGGCGCCTCCTCGAACGGCGTGGTCGGGCGCTCGAGCGGCCGCAGCAGCGCCTGCAGCTTCTCGATCTCGCCGTCGTCGAAGCCCGTCCCGACGTTCCCCACGTAGCGAAGTCCGCCCTCCTCCCTGACCGCGAGGAGCAGCGAGCCGAAGCGTCCCGTGCGCCGCCCCTGGCCCTTCGTGTAGCCCGCGATCACGAACTCCTGGCGGCCGTGAGTCTTGATCTTGAGCCAGGCCCGCGAGCGCCGGCCCGGCTCGTAGGGAGAATCGGCGCGCTTCGCGATGATCCCCTCGAAGTGCTGCTCCTGGGCCGCCTGGAAGAGCAGCTCGCCGTCGTCGAAGGCGTCCGAGATCTGGACGCCCCCGCGGCGGAGGTCGACGACCGAGGCGAGCTGCTCCCGGCGCTCGACGAGCGGCAATTCGAGGAGCGGCTCCCCCTCGACCTCGAGCACGTCAAAGGCGACGTAGAGGTAGACCGTGCCCTCCTTCCCCTGCTGCATCGCCGAGAAGGTGGCCCGTCCGTCGGAGCCGACGGCCACGACCTCGCCGTCGAGCACGCAATCGGGAGTGCGGAGGCTGCGCTCGAGCGCTCTGACGACCGTGGGGAACCGCTCGCCGAGCGCGTTGCCGTTCCGGCTGCGCAGGTCGACCGCGCCGCCCCGCATCGTCGCGAGCGCGCGATAGCCGTCCCATTTGACCTCGAAGAGCCAGCCCTCGCCGGACGGCACCTCGGTCGCGAGGGTCGCGAGCATGGGCGTGTACTCGCGCCGCTTCGCCGTGGCGGCGTCCTCCTTCTTCTTGACGAGCAGCCAGTTCTTCTCGTCGCCGGAGAGCTTCGCCGGCACGAGCGTCCAGAGGCCCTCCAGCCGCTCGCCGTGGAGCCGCACGGTCAGACCGCCGTCGCGCTTCTCCTCCACGAGCTCGTAGGTGCCGCGATCCCAGATCTCGACTGTGCCGGCGCCGTAGTTGCCCTTCGGGATCTCCCCCTCGAAGCTTCCGTACTCGAGCGGGTGATCCTCGACGTGAACGGCGAGATGCTGGGTGCCAGGCTCGAGCGGAACGCCCTTCGGCACAGCCCAGCTCGCGAGCGCTCCCTCCCGCTCGAGCCGGAAGTCGTAGTGGAGCCGGGATGCGTCGTGGCGCTGGACGACGAAGATCGGGGCCCCGTCGGTCGAGGCGCCGGAATCACCCTCGAACGGCTCTGGGGTCCTCGCCGGATCGCGCTTCTGCCGATAGTCGCGCGTGGGCATTAGCCGTACCGCGCCTCGCAACCGATGTTTCGTCCCTTTCGCGGCGGGGATCGAGACCACCAGCGGGGGTCACGTTGAGGTCGGCGATTGCCGGCCTCAACGCATTCTCGGGCCATTCTCGATCCAGATCGGGAGCAGGGGATAAGCCTGTGGAAGATGTGGAAAGCCTGATCGGTCAGGCGAGCACACCCATCGCGCGGAACTTCTGCCGCCGCCGAGCCCGCAGCTCGGCCTGGGGAACGTTCTCGAGCTCGTCGAAGGCGTCTGCGAGCGCGGCGCCGAGCAGCCTCGCCGCCTCGTCGTGGCTCTCGTGGGCACCACCCACAGGCTCCGGGACGATCCCGTCGATCACGCCCAGCTCGAGACAGTGGGCCGCATCCGGTTTGAAGGCCGCCGCCGCCTTCTGCCGCTCGCCGGCGTCGCGCCAGAGGATCGCGGCGCAGCCTTCGGGGGAGATCACGGAGTAGATCGCGTTCTCCTGCATCAACACGGTGTCGGCGAGCGCGATCGCCACGGCGCCGCCGGAGCCGCCTTCACCGATGATGCATGCCACCGTCGGCACCTTCAGCCGCGCCATCACGGCTTGCGAGCGGGCGATCGCGCCGCCCTGTCCGTGCTGCTCCGCCGCGACTCCCGGGTAGGCGCCCGGTGTGTCCACGAGAGTCGCGAGCGGGAAGCCGTGGCGCTCGGCGATCTCCATCACCCGCATCGCCTTCCGGTAGCCCTCGGGATAGGCCATCCCGAAGTTCCGGTTCGACCGCTCCTTGATGTCCCGGCCCTTCTGGTGCCCGACGAGCGCGACCGTGCGGCCCTCGAGCTTGCCGATCCCGGCGACGAGGGCGGCGTCGTCGCCGCGGCCACGGTCGCCGTGCAGCTCGAACCAGTCCTCGAAGAGCCGCTCCACGTAGTCGAGCGTGTAGGGGCGCTCCTCGTGACGGGCGAGCTCGACCTTGCTCCAGATCTCCTCGTCGGTCGGGTCGGCCTCGATCCGGTCGAGCTGGCGCTTCAGGCGCTCGAGCTCGCCGGAGAGCCGGGCGCCGCGCAGGAGGTCGAGCCCGCTCAACTTGCTCAACCTGTCCCTGAGTCGAATCTCTGCATCGTTCGCCACCTAGCTCTCTCCGAAGAGCCGCAGCAAGCGCGCGAGCGTCGGCCGCAGCTCGGGGCGACGCACGATCGCATCGACGTGCCCGAATCGCAGATTCGACTCGGCGAGGCCGAAGTCGTCGGGAAGCTTCTCCCGCGTCGTCTGGGCGACGACGCGCGGACCGGCAAAGGACATGAGCGCGCCCGGCTCGGCCAGCAGGACATCGCCGAGGCTGGCAAAGCTCGCGAGGAGGCCGCCCGTGGTCGGGTGGGCCATCACGCTGAGGAGCGCGCAGCCGGACTCGTGCAGCTCCTCGACGGCGCACACCGTCTTCGGCAGCTGCATCAGCGCCAGGATCCCCTCCTGCATCCGCGCGCCACCCGAGGCCGAGATCGTGACGAGCGGCATCCCGGCCGCGGCGGCGCTCTCGCAGGCACGCGCGAACTTCTCCCCGGTCACCGAGCCCATCGAACCGCCCATGAACGAGAAGTCCATCACCGCCAGCTCGCACGGCTGCTCCTCGATCGTCGCGCTTCCGATCACCATCGCATCTCCGAGCCCGGTCGCGATCTCGGCCTCCGCGAGTCGCTCCTTGTAGGCCCGTAGGTCGAAGAAGTCCAGTGGGTCGGCGGAGCGAAGGTCGGCCGCCTCCTCCACGAAGCTGCCGCGATCGGCGAGCTGTTCGATCCGCTTCCGCGCCTTGACGGGGAAGTGGTGACCGCAATGCGTGCAGACCCGCAGGGCCGCGTCGAGCTCGTCGTCGCGAAAGTGCGAGCCGCAGGTCGGGCAGGTGTTCGGATGCTTCTTGGGCGGCGGCTCCGGCGCGTGCTTGTGCTCGATGGAGACGTCGATCCTGCTCGCTTCGACCATGCCTGATCTTAGACCTGCGCCCGCCGCGCGAGGTTGCACACGCGAGAGTCAGAGGTCGAGGGCGGCACACAGCCGGGCGAGCTTCGGCTCGTTCGCCGGCTCGGCCACGAGACCGGAGAGCCCGGCTCCGGCGACCCGGGAGCGAGCGGCGATCGAGCGCAAGAGCTCCTCGAGCTCCGACAGGACGAGCCCATCGGGCTCGGGCATGAAGACACCGAGCTCGCCCGGCTCGACCGAGTCGGCGTCGAGCGCGACGTAGACGGCATCGGTGCCCGCGAGCGCCCGCTCGACCGCCCCGTCGTCGGTGTGGAGCCCGGAGCTCGCGATGAACTCGACCTCGCCCGGATCGAGATTGCGGGCGCCGACGAGCGCGACGTTCGTCGCCTCGATCGAGCCGTCGTCGAGCAGCATCCGCAAGGGCATCCCCCAGGCGTTGCCGGACGGCGAGGAGGCGAGCGTATTGAGATCGCCGTGCGCGTCGATCCAGACGACTGCCAGCGTCTCGTCGCCGGCTGCGAACCGCTCGATCGCGCCCAGGTGCGCACAGCAGCAGCCGCCGAGCACGAGCGGGCGATCGGGAAGCTCGGCCGCGAACATCAGCGTCTGCTCTGCGAGCGAGTCTGCTTCCACGACTCCCGCCTCGGGATAGGGCAGCTCGAGCCAGGCGGCCGCGGCCATCGCCTCGCCGCCCTCGCCCCAGGCGCGCGGCACGCGCACGAGGCCCGCGCCGAACTCCCGCCCGCACGAGTGGCACTGATACTCCGGCCCGATCGCGACGGCGGTGAGGGTGCGGCAATCGGGGCAGCGGGCGCGGAGACGACTCACGTCCGGAGCTCCCAGGTGTCGCTCCGCCGCACCGGTCGCATCCCGACCCGCTCGTAGAGCCGAACGGCGCCGGTCGTGTTCTCCGCGTCCACACCGAGCCCGACCCTCGTGAAGCCGCGCGCGCGAAGAGCACGGAAGCCGTGGCGGAGGAGCGCTTCGCCGAGACCGCGCCGCCGCCAGGCGGGCCGGACGCCGAGGAGCTCGATCCAGCCGAAGTCGGGCTCGCCCGAGAAGTGGGGTTGGCAGAGGACGAAGCCGGCGATCTCGTCGCCGTCCAGCGCGAGAAACCATAGGGTCGCGTCGAAGTGCTCGCGGTCGCGATGCCAACGACGCCACTGCTCGTAGCTCTGCTCGTGGAACTCCCAGTGGTCGGCGAAGGCGCTCATGTGAGCGGCGTGGATCCGTCCTTCCTCGCCCTCCAGCATCGGCCGCACGACGATCCCTCTCGGCAGCTCGGGGGGCTCCGGCGGCGCCTCGAGCTCGACGCGCATCTGGAACGAATGGCGCACGATCGCGAACCCCGCTTCCCGATATGCCTCCCCGGCGACCTCGTCCACGGAGGGCGCGTAGCCGCGGAGGAACGCATCTCCACCCGCGTGCTCGCGCGCCGCGTAGAGCAGAGCACGGGCGGCTTCGCCGCCGAGCGCACGCAAGTCGATGCTCCAGCGGCCTCCCTCCTCGGAGACATCCACATAGCCGGCCGGCCGTTTGTCGTTCTCGGCGAGGCGCATCCAGATGTCGGGCATTCCGAACCAGTCCAGGATCTGGGCAGGTGCGAGGTCGCGCTCGCCGTACAAGGCCTGCGAATGCGCTCCCAGCAGCTCCGCGATCGCCGGCGCGTCCTCGCGCGTCGGCTCACGAAGCTGCACGCAGCTCCTTCTCGTAGACGATCGCGTGCCAGAGCGTCCGCATCCCGGCGCGCTCGTAGACGCGGGTCGCCCCGGTCGGGCTCTCGGCGTCGACTCCCAGGCCGACCTTGCACTCGCCGCGGCGGTGGAACTCGGCGAACGCGGCCTTCAGCAGCGCCTCCGCGATCCCACGGCGACGGTAGGCGCGCCGCACGCCGAGCACGTCGATCCAGCCCTGATCGGGGTCGCGGCGCTGCTCGCCGAAGACGACGCCCGCGATCTCCTCGCCGTCCGCGGCGACCCACCAGAGCGTCGGATCGAACGTCTCGCGACCGTAGCGCTTCTCCTGCCACTCCTCCCAGGGAGTCGGGCGATGCTCCCAGTGGTCGGCGAACGACTCCTGGTGGGCGGCATGAAACGCGCGGCCCTCCTCGGGATGGCGATACGGGCGGATCTCGATTCCCGGCACCGAAGCGGGCGTCGGCTCCTCTTCCAGCTCGATCACCATCCCGCGGAAGCCGCGCACCGCTTCGTAGCCGCGCTTTCGATAGAAGCGAACCGTGTCCTCGTCCCGGTCGAGGGTCGCGTTCTGGATGTAGACGCGCTCGCCCGCCGGCACGTCCGGCTCCTCCTCGCGCGCCCGCTCCTCGGTGAGCCGGACGATCTCCGACCCGATCCCGTGGCCCCGGAGCTCCGGATGGACGTAGCCGTCCGCGTTCAGACGGCCGCCCTTGGAGCTGAAGTCGGCGTAGCCGACGAGCCTGCCGTCGAGCTCGAGGAGCCAGGCGTCGCGCGCCTGGTCGAGGTCGGCCCAGGTCTCGACGAGCTCGCTCGCCGTCCAGTCCGAGTCGCCGGCGACGGCGACATCGGCGGCGCGCATCAGCTCGAGCACCGCGTCCAGATCGCCCGGCTCCGGCCGGCGAACGTTCACCGCGGAACGAGCTCGTCGAGCGCGTCCGGCAGGCCCGAGAGGTCGGGCAGCTCCACGTCGGGATCGTGCTTCGACTCCTCGCCGAGGCGGTTGATCCAGACCGTCTTCAGCCCGAGCTCCTTGCCGGGCGCGATGTCGTGGAAGAGGCTCGCGGCGACGTGGACGTGGTGCTCGCGATCGGCGGTGAGCTCGTCGAAGCGCTGCCAGTGACCGTGCTCGGGCTTGTACGAGCCGACGTCCTCGGCCACGACGACGAGGTCGAACGGCACGCCGAGCTGCCGCTGCGAGGCGGCGATCAGATCACGATCGGAGTTGGAGAGGATCGCAAGACTCCAGCCGCGCCGACGCAGCTCGGCGAGCGCTTCCGGCACCTCGGGAAACGCCGGCCAGTCGGGCAGCGACTGGGGTAGGACGCCGCTCTCTCCCTCGGGGATCCCGTAGCCGACCTCGTTCGCGAGCCGCTCGAGCGTGAGGGTCAGCACTTCGGCGTAGGAGCGGTAGCGCTCGGCCTGGACCTCCGGCTCGAGCTCGTGGAAGCGGTGCAGGAGCGCTGGCGCCTCCGCCCCCCAAAGCCGCTCGAGCACGCCGCCGATCCCGGCATTCCAGTCGATCAGCGTGCCGTAGCAGTCGAAAGTGGCCCAACGGGACATGCGGGGAGCTTACTGTCGAGCCTGATGCGGATCGAGCCGTTGCACGAGACCGACTGGCCGGCCGCTGCAGCGATCTACGCCGACGGGATCGTGACACGGCTTGCCACCTTCGAGACGGTCGTTCCGACATGGCAGGAATGGGACTCGAGCCATCTCCCGGAGCATCGCCTCGTGGCGTCCGACGAGGCCGGAGTCGTCGGTTGGGCTGCGCTTTCGCCCTACTCGCCGCGGTCCGCCTACGCCGGCGTCGCCGAGGTGAGCGTCTACGTCGCCAACCAGGTCCGCGGTGGTGGGATCGGTCGTGCGCTCCTCGCAGCTCTGATCGAGAGCGCCCGCGCCGGAGGTCTCTGGACGCTCCAGGCCAGCATCTTCCCGGAGAACGAGGCGAGCCTCGCTCTTCATCGCTCGCTCGGCTTCCGGGAGGTCGGATTCCGCGAGCGAGTCGGCCGGCTCGACGGCGTCTGGCGGGACGTCCTCCTCCTGGAGCTCCGGCTCTAGCTCGACCCCTCGGTCACGGCGCGACCCGTCCGACGACCTCGAGCGCCTCGGTCACCGCCTGCTCGAGCTGGAGCTCCCTGCCCTCGGCCTCCAGCCGCGCGAACGAGGCTTCTCCGAGCCCGATTCGCAACCGAGCCACAGCGCGCTCGTAGCCTTCTCGCTCCTCAGGCCCGATCGGAATCCCGAGGTGCTCGAGCATCGCAACGCCGGCGCCCAGTAGCCGCGCAGCGCTGCGCTCGTGACCCGTTACCGCCCCGAGCTCCCCGATTCCCTCCAGGCAGTAGGCGATCACCTCCTTGTAGCCGAGCTCGCCGCCGAGCTCGAGGCTCTCGCGCAGGCGCACCCGCGCATCGTCGAGCAGTCCCTCTTTCAGAGCGGCCCGGCCGAGGTTGTGGAGCGAGATGGACGTCTGATCCTGGTCTCCCTCGCTACGCGCGATCGCCAGCGCCTCCTGGCCGAGGGCACGAGCGCGGCCGTGGTCGCCGCCGAGGCCCGCAATCGCGGCGAGGTTCGAGAGCGTGACCATCAGCGCGCGGTGGTCGTCCGTCCGGCGAAACAAGGGGAGTGTCTCCTCGAAGAGCGCCTTGGCCTGCGCCAGGTCGCCTTCGGCGACGGCGACGCCGCCGAGATTCGACAGCATCCGCGCAGCCGAACGCTCGTCACCGAGGTCGCGGTAGATCGCTACGGCCTCTTCAAGCAGGGCTCGCGCCTCTCCCGTGTCGCCCTGCCGATCGACGAGGATCGAGGCCGCGTTGAGCGCCTTCGCCCGCACCGCCCGGGGCGCCTCGCCGCCCCGGGAGAGAGCGGCGTCGAGCCACCTGCGGCCCTCGCTCAGATGGCCGCGCAGGCGCAGGAAGTACTCGAGCGCGCTCGCAAGCCGCAGCTCGAGCTCGACCGCTCCGGCCGAGCCGGCCCAGGCAAGCGCCGCCCGCAGGTTGTCGTGCTCCTCGTCGAGACGGGCGAGCCACGGCGCCGCCTTGTCACCCTTCAGCTCCGGCTCGGCCTGCTCGGCCAGGACGAGCAGGTGCTCGGCGTGACGGCGGCGCGTGCGTTCGAGCTCGCCTCGCGCCTCGAGCTGCTCCCGCGCGTACTCGCGTACGGTCGCGAGCATCGTCAAACGCACCCCATCCGCGGAGTCCCGCTCCCGGACAAGGCTCTTGTCGACCAGCGAGGCGATCGTCTCGAGGCCAGCCTCGCACACCTCCTCGGCGGCCTCGATCCCGCAGCCGCCTGCGAAGACGGCGAGTCGTGCGAAGAGAGCCCGCTCGTCCTCGTCCAGCAGGTCGTGGCTCCAGTCGATCGCCGCTCGCAAGGTCTGCTGCCGCCGGGGGAGGTCCCTCGGGCCGCCGACGAGCAATCGCAGCCGGTCCTGCAGGCGGGAGCGAAGGGCGTCCGGCGAAAGCACGCTCGTGCGCGCCGCCGCGAGCTCGAGCGCCAGCGGCAGCCCGTCGAGCGCGATGCAGATCTCCGCGACCGCGTGTTCGTGACCTTCGAGGCGGAAGTCCGGCCGAGCCGCGCGAGCGCGCGCGAGGAAGAGCGCCACCGCCTCGTTCTGCGCGAGCGCCGCTACATCGTCCCACTCCGCCCGCTCGGGCAGCGCGAGGGGCGGCACCGGATATGCGTGCTCGCCGGAGAGACGAAGGAGGGAGCGGCTGGTGACGAGCGCTTTCAATCCGGGAGCAGCTGCGAGGAGCTCGCTGACGAGCGGAGCGGCCTCGGCGACGTGCTCGAAGTTGTCGAGAACGAGCAGCGTGCGCGTGGCGGCCAGATGCGTCCGAAGGTCGTCAACGAGCGTGGCGTTCCCGCTCTCGACGACGCCGAGCGCTCCCGCGACCGTGGAGGCCACGAGCTGGGGATCGAGCACCGGCGCCAGCGTGACCAGTCGCACCCCGTCTTCGAAAGACGCGCTCACTTCCTCGGCCGCCGCGAGCCCGAGCCGCGTCTTACCGGTTCCTCCGGCGCCGGTCAGCGTGAGCAGCCGCACGTCGTCCCTCCGCAGGAGCGCCGAGACGGCGGCGACCTCGAGCCCCCGTCCGATCAGTGGAGTCACAGGGACGGGCAGATTGGAGACGAGAGCCAAAGGCGCGGGTGGCGGCTCGAGCGACGCATCCTGGCGCAGGATCGCCCGCTCGAGCTCCTGCAGGGCCGGCCCCGGCTCGATTCCGAGCTCGTCCACCAGTGTGCGGCGCGCCGAGGCGTAGCCCTCGAGCGCCTCGGCCTGGCGCCCGGAGCGGTAGAGCGCGACGAGGTGATGGCCGCGGAGCCGCTCGCGAAACGGATGCTCCGCGACGAGGGCCTCGAGCTCGGGAATCAGCTCGGCGTGGCGCCCCAGGGCGAGCTCGGCCTCGACCCATGCCTCGACGGCGACGAGCCGTTCCTCCTCGAGCCGGGCGGCCTCGGTCCGGGCGAACGACGCGGCCCCAACATCTGCGAGAGCGGAGCCACGCCAGAGCGCGAGCGCCTCACGGAGAGTCTCGGCGGCTGCCGCGGGACGCAAGGTGCGGGCACGGACCACGAGCCCGCGGAACAGCTCGAGATCGACCTCGCCGGGCTCGGCCCGCAACGAGTAGCCGGAGCCACGCGTCTCCAGACGCTCGGCGCCCAGAACGCGCCGCAGCCCGTGTACGGCGACCTGGATCGCGTTGGCGGCTGAGTCGGGCGGCCGCTCGCCCCAGAGGCAGTCGACGATCCGCTCGCGACCGAGGACCTCGTTGGCGTGGAGCGCGAGGAAGGCGAGCAGCGCACGCTGACGCGGCCCGCCGAGCGGCAGCGGGTCGCCTCCGCTCGTGACCCCGACCGGCCCGAGCAGCCTGAACTCCAATCTCCGCTCCGCCGTAAGCACGCAGTAAGCGGATCGTAAGCGCGACCTCCGATCCTGCACAACGTCGAGTCAACGGACGGCCAAACGAACGGAGAGGAGCAGGAGATGATCAAGGCAGGAGACACGATCGAGAACCCGGTCACCGGCGAGCGGATCGTGTTCCACAAGACCTCCCAGGAGACGAACGGCGAGCTCGTCGTACTCGAGTGCTTCGTGCAGCCGGGCGGGTTCGTCTCGGCGGCTCACGTGCACCCGCACCAGAGCGAGCGATTCGAGATCCTGAGGGGCACGCTCGGATTCAAGCTGGACGGCCAGCAGATCGAAGCAGGCCCCGGCCAGCGGATCCTCGTCCCCGCCAGGATGCGCCACCAGTTCTGGAACGCGGGCGAGGAGGAGGCGCACTTCGTCTGCGAGGTCCGGCCCGCCCTCCAGTTCGAGGCGCTGCTCGAGACGATGTTCGCGCTCGCCGCCGATGGCAAGACCAACCGCAAGGGGATGCCGAATCCGCTGCGGCTGGCTGTGATCGCCCGCCACCACTTCGACGACGTGCGGCTGCCCTTCCCACCCGTGTGGCTGCAGCGGCTGGGCCTCGCGCTCGGCGCGCCGGTCGGACGCTTGCTCGGATACCGGTCGGACTACCTCCCTGCGGAGGCCGGCGACTCCGTCCCGGCGGCGGCCTGACTCCGATGCGAAAGCGAACGCTTCGGCGCCGGCTCTTCTGGCTGGTCGTCGGCCTCGGCGTCGTGCTCCTGGCCCTCGGCGGCTGGATCGTCCGGGGACTGGGAACCGCCGCCGTGCTCATCACTCTCACCAACTCAAGAAGGAGAACCATCATGCGCACCAAGACCATCCTCGCTGCCGCCTTCGCTGCCGCCCTGACGGCGATTGCGGGAGGCGTCTCGCTCGCCTCCGCATCGACCGAAGGCGCCGGCGGCAAGACCCTCACGCTCGTCTCCGAGTCGACGGAGCTCGAGCACTACGTCGACAACGGCAAGCCAGGCGAGAGCGTCGGCGACATCGTCTTCTTCCAGGAGCTCCTCTACGACAGGACTCGGGGAGCCAAGCCTGTGGGTCACTCCGAGATCATGTGCTTCTTTATCGGGGACGACGGCGCCCGCTGCTCCGGAACGTTCTTCCTCCCGGAGGGGAAGATCGAAGCCGGCGGCGCGATCCACTTCCGGCGCGTCAGCCGGATCCCGGTGCTCGGCGGCACCGGCGCTTACCGGGGCGCCCGCGGCGAGGTGGCGCTGACGACGATCAACGAGCAGCGCGACCGAAACGTGATCCGCCTGCTCCCGTAGGACACCCGCTCCGACTCGCTCGGCGAGGAGCCAAGTAACAGTCTGTTACTTGGCTTTCTCGTCGTGACGCCGGAAGACGACGCAAGCATTGTGGCCGCCGAAGCCGAAGGAGTTCGAGAGGCCGACGCTGATCTCGGCCTGCCGTGCCTCGTTCGGGATGTAGTCGAGATCGCAGGTGGGATCCTCGACCTCGTAGTTGATCGTCGGGGGCAGGACGCCGCGGTTCGTCGCGAGGATCGTGAAGATCGCCTCGACCGCACCCGCCGCGCCAAGGCAGTGGCCGGTCGCGCCCTTCGTCGAGGAGACCGGGATCTTCCGCGCGTTCTCCTCTCCGAGCGCGAGCTTGAGCACGCGCGTCTCGGAGGCATCGCCAAGCGGCGTCGAGGTGCCGTGGGCATTGATATAGCCGATCTCACCGGCATCGATCCCGGCGTCGCGCAACGCCATGTTCATAGCGCGTGCCGGGTTCTCGCCGGTCGGATCCGGCTCGGTGATGTGGTTCGCGTCAGAAGAGACGCCGTAGCCCATCAGCTCGGCGTAGATCGTCGCGCCCCGCTCGCGAGCGTGCTCGAGCTCCTCGAGGACGACGACCGCGCCGGCCTCGCCCATCACGAAGCCGTCCCTGCCGGCGTCGAACGGCCGCGAGGCGCCCTGCGGATCGTCGTTGCGGCGCGAGAGCGCCCGCATTGCGCCGAAACCGGCGATCCCGACCCGCGTGATCCCGGCCTCGGTCCCCCCGCAGAACATCGCGTCCGCGCGGCCGAGCCGGATCGCGTCGGCGCCCTCGCCGATCGCCATATTCGAAGCCGCGCAGGCGGTGCACTGCGAGGAGAGCGGCCCGCGCGTACCAAGCTCCATCGAGACCCAACCGGCGCCCATGTTCGGGATGATCGCCGGAATCGAGAACGGGTTGACCCGATCGGGACCGCGGTCCATCAGCGTCTGGTAGCAGTCCTGGAAGGCGCCGAGCCCTCCGATCCCGGTCGCGATCGAAGCGCCGATCCGGTCGGCTTCCGGCTCGATCTGGATCCCGGAATCCGCCTCGGCCTGCCGCGCCGCCGCGAGCACCATCTGGGCGAAGCGATCCATGCGGCGCGCCTGCTTGCGCTCGATCCACTGGGTCGGGTCGAAGTCCTTCAGCTCGCAGGCGAAGCTGACCGGGAACTCGCTGGCATCGAACTGCTCGATCTTCGCCGCGCCGGAGTCGCCCGCGATCAGGCTCGACCAGGTCGTTTCGACGTCGTTCCCGAGCGGGGTCACCATCCCGAGCCCGGTGACGACCACGCGCCTTCTGCCATTGTCAGCGCTCATTTCTCCCTCTCACATTCCCAGGCCACCGTCGACGAGCAGCACCTCGCCAGTGATGAACGAGGCTGCGTCGGAACAGAGGAAGCGTACCGCCGCGGCCACGTCGCTCGGCTCGCCGAGCCTGCCGAGCGGCGTGTTGGTCAGCATCGCCGCGGTCGCCTCCTCCGGAAGCACGTCGGTGAGCTGGGTCTTGACGTAGCCGGGCGCGACGACATTCGCGCGCACGTTGCGGGAGCCGAGCTCGCGAGCGAGAGACTTCGTAAAGCCGATGATCCCGGCCTTCGAGGCGGCGTAGTTCGCCTGGCCCCAGTTGCCGTGGACGCCGACGATCGAGGAGATGTTGACGATCGTGCCGGAGCGCTTCTTCAGCATCGGCCGCGTAACTGCACGACAGGTGTAGAAGACCGAGGAGAGATTCGTCTCGAGCACCGTACGCCAGTCGTCGTCGGACATCCGCGCGAGCAAGCCGTCGCGCGTGAGACCCGCATTGTTGACGAGGATGTCGAGCTCCCCGGCCTCCTCGACGAGACGTTTCGCGTCCTCCGCGCTCGAAACGTCCGCCTGGATCGCGCGGCCGCCGAGGTCGACCGCGAGCGCCTCGGCCTCCTCGTGGCCCGACCGGTAGCCGAGAACGACCGTTGCGCCGGCCGCTGCAAGCTCGGTCGCGATCGCTGCCCCGATCCCCCTCGAAGCGCCGGTGACGAGCGCCGTCTTGCCTTCCAGCCCGGCGAACATCACGCGGTTTCGAGCGCCTCCTCGACCTTGTCGAGCCCGGCGAGGTTCGACACGGAGATCGCCTTCACGCTCCGATCGATCCGCCTGACGAGGCCGGAGAGGACGTTGCCGGGGCCAACCTCGACGAAGGTGCTGACGCCGCCCTTGATCAGCTCGGTCGCCGACTGGGTGAAGCGCACCGGCGCCGTGAGCTGGTCGATGAGCAGGGTGCCGAAGCGCTGGCACGGCTCGATCTTCGCCGTCACGGTGGACATGAAGGGCGCAAGCGGATCGTGGAAGCCGATGCGGTCGATCGCGGGCCGCAGCCGGTCGGCGGCGCGGGCCACGAGCGGGCTGTGGAACGCCCCGGAGACGCGCAGCTTGATCGCTCGTCGAGCGCCGAGGAACTCGGCCTCGGCGCAGAGCTCCTCGACGGCGGCGTCCTCGCCGGAGACGACGATCTGGCCGGGACAGTTGTAGTTCGCGGGCCACACACCGAGGATTTTGCGGCAGAGGTTCTCGACGACCTCGTCCTCGAGGCCGAGGATCGCGGCCATCGAGCCCGGGTGCTTGCGCGCCGCCTCGGCCATCGCGAGTCCTCGCTCGCGAACGAGCCCAATCGCCTCTCCGTTAGACATCGCGGAGACAGACGCGAGCGCGGCGAACTCGCCGACCGAGTGGCCGACGACGACGTCCGGCTCGATCCCGCGGGCCTTCAGCGCCGCCAGCACCGCGAGGCTCGTCGCAACGAGCGCCGGCTGCTGCACCTCCGTATCGACGAGCTCCTCGAGCGGCGCCTCGAAGCAGAGGTGGGCGAGGTCGAGGCCCGACGCCTCGCTCCCGACCAGGAACACCTCCATCGCAGCCGGCACCGCCTCGGCGATCTCCTTCCCCATCCCGGCCTCCAGGGAGCCCTGTCCCGGGAAGCAGAAAGCAACCTTTGTCATGCAGCCGTCCTCTCCGTCCATTCGATCAGTGCAGAGCCCCACGTGAGACCCGCTCCCATTCCCGTCATCAGCACGAGCTCACCTTCGCGCAGCCGTCCATCCGCCTCGGCCTCCGCCAGCGCAAGGGGGATCGAGCCGGACGACGTGTTGCCGTAGCGATCGACGTTGACGACCACCTTCTCCTCGGGGATCCCGAGCTTGCCGGCAGCGTGGTCGATGATCCGCCGGTTCGCCTGGTGCGGGACGTAGACGTCGATGTCGGCCACGGTCTTGCCGCACTCCGCGAGAAGCTTCTCCGCGGACGAGACGAGCACCCGGGTTGCGAACTTGAAGACCTCACGGCCGTTCATCTTCACGAACGAGTCGGGCTCGTCGAAATGGCGCGAGCCGCTGCCGGGCAGCCAGAGGTTGCCGCCGCCTGCCCCGTCGGCGCCGAGCTCGAAGCCGAGGAAACCGCCGCGCTCAACCCGCTCCAGCACGACGGCGCCGGCGCCGTCGCCGAAGATGACGAGCGTCGAGCGGTCGCTCCAGTCGAGGATCTTCGAGAGGACGTCGCCCCCGACGACGAGCGCGCGCTGCGAGAGCCCCGCTGCGAGCATCCCGTAGGCCTGAGCGAGGGCGTACATGAAGCCGGTGCAGCCTGCGAGCAGGTCGTAGGCGCCGGCCTCGGCGGCGCCGAGCCGGTCGGCCATGATCGCGGAGCTCGTCGGAAACATCATGTCGGGCGTCACCGTCGCGCAGATCAAGAGGTCGATGTCCTTGCCCTGCAGGCCCGCCTTTTCCAGCGCCTCTTGGGCGGCCGGAAGCGCGATATCCGTCAGCGCCTCGTGCTTCTCGGCGAAGCGGCGCTCGCGGATCCCGGTTCGCTCGACGATCCACTCGTCGGTCGTGTCGACGAACTGCTCGAGGTCGGCGTTCGTGTAGACGCGTTCGGGAACGTGAGCGGCGAGCCCCGTGATCCCGACGCGTGCTCCGTTTGCCGAGCCAATCACGATTGATCCACGGCGAACGTAAGAGTGCCGCGAACGGCGAGCTGGCCGTTCACGGTCGCGCGCGCCTTGCCGCGGCCGATCGGCCCGCGAACCGCCTCGAGCTCGCACGTCAGCTCGAGCAGATCGCCCGGGCGCACGACCCGCTTGAAGCGCACTGCGTCGATCCCGGCGAAGAGCGCGAGCCGCCCCGCGTTAGCCGGCTCCGAGAGCACTGCAACCGCTCCCGCCTGGGCGAGCGCCTCGATCATCTTGACGCCAGGCATGATCGGATTCCCGGGAAAGTGGCCGGCGCAGTCCGCCTCCGTGACGAGCTTGTGGGCGACGACGCGGGCGCCGGGATCGAGCGCGACCACCTCGTCGAGCAGGAGAAATGGATCGCGGTGCGGCAGGATCCGCTCGATCGCGGCCTTGTCCAGAGGAAGGTCGGCGCTCACGCGGTCAGCCGGTCGCCGAGGCGCTCGCGCAAGCCGTTGCGGGCGCGATGGGCGTAGCACTTGGCCGTCCCGACCGGCATCCCGGCCGCGCCGGCGATCTCCTCGAAGCTGAAGTCGAACGCGTCTTTGAGCACGATCACCTGCGCCTGTGCGGGCGCCAGCTCGGCGAGGCAGGCGCCGAGCTCGGCGCGCAGCTCCGAGGCCTCCACCTCTCCGGCAGGGCCGAGCTCGCACGAGACCCGCCGATCCTCGTCCAGAGGCTCGCAGCGCCGCGCCACTTGGCGCTGAGCCAGGTCGCGGCACGCGTTTACCGTCAGCCGATGGAGCCAGGTCGAGAAGGCCGATTCGCCCCGGAACTGCGGGAGCTTCACGCAGAGCCGCGCGAGCGCTTCCTGAGCGGCGTCGCTTGCGTCCTCGGGGTCGCGGAGGAGATGACGGGCGAGGCGCTCGACCTTCGGCGCATGGCGCTCGCAGAGCTGGGCGAGCGCCCGCCGGTCGCCGTCCTTCGCGCGCTGGACGAGGATCGGATCGCTGAGGCGGTCGTAGGCGAGCGGCGCGTCGGGCCGAAGCACGTTGTCGATCGAGCGGGATCTCCGACGCGGCGGCTGCACCGCCCTATGCTAATCCTCTAGCGCTTCGAGACGGGGCGGCTCGGGTTGCCGGCGGGATCCCAGGCGACGACCCGGACGACGCCGACCCGCGGGATCCCGAAGATCGGGACCGCTCCGGCGCCTGCGGCCTGGCGCTTGAACGACCTGCCGCCGGCCCGAACCGTGAGCTCGCCGGGCTCGCTGAGCTCGAGCTTCAGCGGGAAGCGACGGAGAATCTTCACCGTCGGCGCTCGCGTATCCGAGACGATCGGAACCGCGATCCGCGCCGTCCCGATCGGGTCGGTGGCCTCGAGCACCGCGTTGTAGGGGCCGTCGAGCAACCGGCCGACGCGCTTGCTCCCGTCCCATTCGAGCCGCTGCGGGCCCGCGGGCAGCGGCCCGCTGAACGGGGTCGCGACCCACTTGCCGTCGCGAAGCACGCGCAGGCGGACCTCGGCGGGAGCGGCGAGCACGAACCTGAGGGCCACCCGGTCGGCGCGTCCATCCCCGTTCGGGGAGAAGGCGGGGCGGAACGGCACGAAGCTCCCGAGCGTCCGTGTGACAGCGACCTGCACCGCGCCCGCCGCAATCCGGCCGCCGGTTCCCTTCGCCTCGAGGGAGATCATGTAGACGCCGTCGACGAGGTCGAGCGCCTCGAAGCGGACAACATGCTCGCCCGCGCGCCGGTAGGCCTTCGGAAGCGTCTGCACCGTCTCGCCCAGGTCGTTCTGGACGCTCACGACCACGTTGGCCCCGTCGTTCAGGGTGTAGACGATGCTCGCCGCATCGGCCGCGCCGTCGTCGTTCGGCGAGATCGTCTCCGGATCGGCCGCGAGACCGGCGATCGTCAGCTCGGCGGGCGGGTCGGCAACGGGGCCTGTGACCATGCCACCGAGCGAGCCGGCCACGGGGGTCGCGGCCCCGGCTTCAATCGAGTACCTGTAGGGACCGCGAGGCGCGAGCGAGGCATCCCACGTCCAGTCGACGCTCGCGCTCTGGCCCTTCGTGCCGGCGACCGACGCCCCGCTCGCGTCGATCACGTCGACCGACCACGGGAGGGCCGACGAAAGGCGCGCCCGGAACCGCACCCTGCCGGGCACCGTCCCGCTGACGAGCGGCGTGTAGAGCTTCGGCAACCCGAGCGCCTGGACGCTGCCGGCGAGGCCGTTCAAGAGGCTGTAGAGCGCCGCGCCGGGACAGTCCGTGAAGCCGGTATCGCGGTGCCCGGAAACGGCACGGAGGAAGACGGGGACACCGGCAGGAAAGCGCTGATTCCCGTTCGAGATGAACGAGAGCGTCGAGAGCGGATCGACGTGAGCGATGTCGAGGCGCCAGGCGAGCACTCGAGCGAGCGAGTCGCGCGCGGCCTGGGCGACCGAGAGCGAGCCGTACTCGCCGAGCACGGCGACACCGACCGAGCCGGTGTTGAACCCCTCCGCGTGGGCGCCAACGACGTTCTCGGCGATGCCGCCGCCGCGCCCCTCGAAGACCTTCCCGAAACGGTCGACGAGGAAGTTGTAGCCGATGTCGTTCCAGCCGTTTCCCTTCACGTGGTAGATCTGGATCGCCCGCACGATCGCGGCCGACTGAGCCGCGTCGTAGCCGTTCGAGCCGGCCGTGTGATGGACGATCCCAACTCTCAAGGACGACGCGAGCGCCGGCTTCGAGCGGACGATCGACTCGTCGGCCTTCCAACCGGAACGCGGAACGATCGACGGCGCCCCGGCCCGTTGCAGCGTACGGGCCGGTACGTACGAGGCCTCGCTCCAGACGAAATGCGCGCGCAGCCGGCTGACCGTGCCGACACGGCGGTACTCGATCCGGTCGGACGGGCCGACCCACCAGGGATTGCCGAGCTTCCAGGCGTTGCCGCGCGCCCATTCGCTCGTTCCCGGATCGGGCCGATCCTCGGCCTCCGGCGCGGCATCCACCCACCTGCTCCAGCGGCCGGCGAGCGAGCGCGTCCGGAACTGCACCGTCCCCGACCCGCTCCAGTGCACGCCGACGAGGTTGAAGCGCGCAGGAGCGCTGCTCGCGAGCAGGCGCGTCGCATCGACATCGCGCGAGACGATGGTCGCGTCGCTTGCCCACGCGTTCGCAGGCAGGGCGAAGGCGAGGCCGACGAGGAGCAGGGAGCCAAGCTTCTTCACAGGAGTGCACGGGAGACTGGCGGTTGCTCCCTTCGCCGACAAGCGCCACGACCCCTGCTTGACCGAATCCTTACGAGTTCCCGCAGGCTAGAATCGACCTGCCTTGCACGTTCCGCTCTCGCGCGGTCTGCTGCTCTCGCTGGTAGTCGCAGCCGCTGCGCTCCTGCTCGCCGCGCCCGCCCAGGCCGGAGGCGCTACGCGTGTGCTCGTGGCGGAGTTCGAGAACGACGTCAACCCCGTCACCCAGGAGTACCTGCTCGATGCGATCGAGCGCGGTGAGCGCGAGGGCTTCGCGGCGGTCGTGCTCGAGCTCGACACGCCCGGCGGGCTCGGCTCCTCGATGCGCGCGATCGTGAAGGGGATCCTCGCGGCGGAGGTGCCGGTGGTGGTCTACGTGGCGCCGGCCGGCTCGAGCGCGGACTCGGCCGGCGCGGTGATCGGGATGGCCGCCGACGTGCTCGCGATGGCGCCCCAGACGAACATCGGCTCCTCAACCCCGATCACGACCGGCGGCGAGGACTTCTCCGACGACCTGCGGCGCAAGATCGTCAACGACGCGGCGGCCTACATCGGCGAGCTCGCCCGCGAGAACGGCCGGAACGTCCAGGAAGCACGCGAGATGGTCACGGAGGCGTCGAACCTCGGGGCCCGCGAGGCGTTGCGGCTGAACGTGGTCGACGTGATCGCCGCCGACTACGCCTCGCTCTTCCGCCAGATCGACGGGACCGAGCCGCCGACCAAGCCCGACCTCACGATCTCGACAGGTGCGGGCACGACGATCGAGCGAATCGAGATGTCCACCTGGAAGCGGATCCTCGACGTTCTGATCGACCCGAACATCGTCGCACTGATGCTCTCCGTGGGCCTGATCGGGATCGTCGTCGAGCTCTGGAACCCGGGTCTCGTCTTCCCGGGCACGGTCGGCGCGATCTCACTCGTCGTCGGGCTCTACGGGCTCCAGGTGCTACCGGTCTCGGCGGCCGGGCTCCTGCTGATGATCCTGGCGGCGGCGTTCTTCATCGCCGAGGCGTTCATCGTCTCGCACGGCGCGCTCTCGGTCGCGGGCGCGGTCACGTTCGTGATCGGCGCGCTGCTCCTCTTCGACCCAGCCGGCGAGGCGTACCAGGTGTCGATCCAGCTCGCACTCGCGATCGCGCTGACGCTGATGGGCCTCTTCGGCTTCGGCCTGACGAAGGCGGCGACGGCGCGGGCCTCGCCGGTCGCGGTCGGGACGCACCGGCTCGTCGGCGAGTCTGCCCAGGTTCGCGGCGAGGGCCTCGTCTTCGTGGACGGCGAACTCTGGCGCGCGCGCAGCGCCGACGGCTCTCCGCTGCGCCCCGGCGTCCGCGTCCGCGTAGAGTCGGTCCAGCAAGAGGAGCTTCAGCTCGTCGTCGCTAGCCCGGAACCCGTTCCCGAATCTGCCGAAAGGACGTAGATGTCGATCACCCTGATCGCGCTCGCCGCCGTCGTCTTCATCCTCCTGATGTTCCTCTTCGCGGCGGTCAAGGTTGCGCGGGAGTACGAGCGCGGCGTCGTTTTCCGGCTCGGCCGCCTGCTGCCGGAGCCGAAGGGGCCGGGTCTCTTCCTGCTGATCCCCGTGATCGACCGGATGGTCAAGGTCGACCTGCGCACGATCACGCTGAACGTGCCCCCGCAGGAGGTGATCACGAAGGACAACGTGCCGGTCCGGGTGAATGCGGTCGCGTATTTCCGGATCGTGGAGCCGAAGAACGCGATCGTGCAGGTCGAGAA
The DNA here is from genome assembly GCA_013813345.1 of Actinomycetota bacterium. GTDB lineage: Bacteria > Actinomycetota > Thermoleophilia > Gaiellales > Gaiellaceae > Gaiellasilicea. Next base: position 2,750 of record JACCRW010000142.1, on the reverse strand, counting down.
CTTCATGGTTGCGACCTCCCAGATCGCGCAGACCACTCTTCGCTCGGTGCTCGGCCAGCACATGCTCGACGAGCTGCTCTCGGAGCGCGACAAGATCAACACGATCCTGCAGACGATCATCGACGAGGCGACCTCGCCCTGGGGGGTCAAGGTCTCGATCGTCGAGGTCAAGGACGTCGAGATCCCGGCCGGGATGCAGCGGGCGATGGCCCGGCAGGCCGAGGCCGAGCGCGAGCGGCGCGCGAAGGTGATCGCAGCCGAGGGCGAGTTCCAGGCCTCGCAGAAGCTCTCCGAGGCCGCCGACGTGATGGCGAAATCGCCGATGGCACTGCAGTTGCGCTACCTGCAGACACTCCTCGAAATCGGGGCCACGAACTCCTCGACGATCGTCTTCCCCGCCCCGATCGACATGCTGACGGCCTTCATGGGCACCGCGCAGCAGAAGGCCGACGGCGGCTCGAGCTAGACGAGCTGCCTGTTGGTCTCGCGGAAGCGCCGGGCGGCGTCGATCGCTGCTCCCAGGTTCAGGCCCTTGTCCTTCCCCTGCTTGATCAGCATCACCGTCTCGAGCGCCTCGATGTCGTAGATCCGCTGCTTCTTGCCCTTGGTCGGGATCTGGGCCTTGTTCGTCCAGTAGTCGAGCTGCATCTTCGAGATCCCGGCGATCTGGCAGACCTGGCCGAGGTAGAGCTCGATCTTCTCCAGGTGGTCGGAGAGGTTTATCGGTTCAAGCAGGTCGAGCTGATTGCTGTAAGCCATGTCGAACCCTTTATCGGCAGAGACGGCGACCCCTCAAGAGGGAGATATACACCGTTCGCCGCAGTTTGGAAAGGAGCCGTGGAGAGCGCGCGCGCTTCGGCTCAGGAATCATCCGGCTCGGACGTCGGCGCGTAGCCGTCCTCGTCGAATTGCGGCTCCGCCGCCGGCTCGATTCCCGCCTCGAGCGCAGCACCGGCAGACGCCTCGATCGAAGCCTCCGAGGAGGCGTCGCTCTCGACGACCGGCGCCAGGCTGGAGACGACCTCGTCGCCGCGCAACCGCATCACGATCACGCCCTGGGTGGCACGGCCCGACCGCTTGATCCCGTCGACGGGCATCCGGATCATGGTGCCGCCGGTCGAGATCAGCATCACCGCGTAACCGTCGCGCACAACCCGGGCTCCGACGAGCCGGCCGCGAGCCTCGGTGAGCTGCACCGTCTTGACGCCGAGACCGCCTCGGCCGGTCTGGCGGTACTCGCGGATCGGCGTCCGCTTGCCGTAGCCGTTCTCGGTCACGACGAGCAGGTCGGCCTCATCGGTTGCGTTGTTGATCTCGATCACCTCGTCGCCTGCGCGCAGGCTCATCCCGCGCACGCCCTCGGTGGAGCGGCCCGTGGCTCGGACGGCACCCTCGTGGAAGCGCACTGCCTGGCCCTTGCGCGAGACCATCAGGATGTCATCGTCGCCCGAGGTGTGGCGGACACCGATCAGCTCGTCGTCCTCGCGGAGCTTGATCGCGATGATCCCGTCGGCCTTCAGCGGTGTGTTGTACTCGAGGAACTCCGTCTTCTTGACGATCCCCTTCCGCGTTCCGAAGACGAGATACTCGGCGTCCTTGAAGTCGCGCGTCTGGATCACGGCGCGGATCTGCTCGTCCTGACGGAACGGAAGCAGGTTCACGATCGCACGGCCGCGCGACTGGCGCGAGCCGAGCGGGAGCTCGTGCACCTTCAGCCGGTAGACCTTGCCGACGGAGGTGAAGAAGAGGACGTAGTCGTGGGTGGAAGCGACGAAGAGATGCTCGATGTAGTCCTCGTCCTTCAGCTCCATGCCCATGACGCCCACACCGCCGCGGCGCTGCTCGCGATAGGTCGAGACCGGCAGCCGCTTGATGTAGCCGGACTGCGTGATCGCGATCACCATGTCCTCCTCGGCGATCATGTCCTCGAGCGAGAACTCGCCTTCGGCGGCGATGATCTCCGTGCGTCGGTCGTCCGACTTGCCGTAGATCGTCTTCAGCTCGAGCAACTCCTCGCGGATCAGCGCGTCGATACGGGCGGGGTCGCCGAGGATCGCGCGCAGCTCGGCGATCTTCTCTTGGAGGTCGTCGAACTCGTCCTCGACGCGCTTGCGCTCGAGACCGGTGAGCGCGCGCAGGCGCAGGTCGAGGATCGCGGTCGCCTGGATCTCGGAGAGCGCGAAGGCAGACATCAGCTCCTCGCGGGCGCCGTCGGTGTCGTCGGCGCCGCGGATGATCCGGATCACCTGGTCGAGGTTGTCGAGCGCGATCAGGTAGCCCTGGAGGACGTGCGCGCGATCCTCGGCCTTGCGGAGCTCGAACTTGGATCGGCGCGTGATGATCTCGCGCTGGTAGTCCAGGTAGTGCGTGACGAGCTCGAGCAGCGAGAGCGTGCGCGGCACGTTGTCTACGAGCGCGACGGCGTTGTAGCCGAAGGTCGCCTGGAGCGAGGTGTGCTTGTAGAGCTTGTTCAGGACGACCTGCGGAATCGCATCGCGCTTCAGCTCGATCTGAATCCGCATCCCGGTGCGATCGGAGTGGTCGGCGAGATCTGAGATCTCCGTGATCACCTTCTCGCCGACGAGATCGGCCATCTTCTTGATCACACCGGAGTCGCCGCCCTTCTTGACCCCATAGGGAAGCTCGGTGACGACGATCGCGCTCTTGCCGCCGCGGAGCTCCTCGACGTGGGCGCGGGCGCGCATCACGATCCGGCCCCGGCCGGTGCGGTAGGCGTCGCGGATCCCGCT
>JACCRW010000127.1 GCA_013813345.1 Actinomycetota bacterium | reverse complement strand
TGAGAACCGACCTAGACTGGCGCCATGGACCTCGACGTCGTCTTCGTCGGGACGTCCGGCTCGATGCCCACCGCCCAGCGCGCGCCCACGGCGACGCTCGTCCGGCGCGGCGGCGAGCGGCTCCTGTTCGACTGCGCCGAGGGGACGCAGCGTCAGCTCCTGCGCTCCGACGTCGGCCTCGTCGAGCTGCGCGAGGTCTTCCTGACCCATTTCCACGCCGACCACTTCCTCGGTCTGCCCGGGATGCTGAAGACGTTCGCCCTCCGCGGCCGCGAGCTGCCGCTCACGATCTACGGCCCGCGCGGGCTCGTTGACCTGATGGGCTCGCTGCGACGGATCTTCGGGCGGCTGACCTACCCCTACGAGCTCGTCGAGCTCGAGCCGGGCGACGCGCTCGAGCGGAGCGGCTACCGGCTCGAGCCGTTCGCAGCGCGCCACGGGCATTCCGCGCTCGGATACGCCCTCGTCGAGGACGAGCGGCCGGGTCGCTTCGACGTCGCGACCGCCGACGGCCTCGGCGTCCCTTCGGGGCCGGAGCGAGGGACGCTGCAGCGAGGGGAGCCCGTCACGCTCGCCGACGGGCGCGTCGTGACTGCCGAGCAGGTGCTCGGCCCCGCCCGCGCCGGGCGCACGCTCGTGCTCAGCGGCGACACGGCTCCGGCCGAGAGCATCGCGGTCGCCGCACGCGGCGCCGACGTGCTCGTGCACGAGGCAACGTTCTGCGAGGACGAGGCCGAGCGCGCCCGCGAGACGGATCACTCGACGGCTGCCGAGGCAGCGCGGATCGCGCTCGACGCCGGCGTCAAGCTCCTCGCGCTAACGCATCTCTCGAGTCGCTACTCGGCCGGCGACGTCGAGCGCGAGGCCCGCGAGATCTTCCCTGAGACCGTCGTCCCGCGCGACTTCGACGTGATCGAGATCCCGTTTCCCGAGCGCGGCCGGCCGGAGCTCGTCAGGAGCGGCGCCCGCCTCCCGCGCTCGGCGGCCACAATCGCGCCCGTGCAGACCGCCTAGCCCCGCACGAACTCGAGCCGGGTCGAGCCGAGCAGCCCTGCGCTCGCGATCCCGAACTCGCAGACCCCGTCCTCGCTCGCGTATGGCTCGGTTTCGAGAACGCCGCGCCAGATGCCGCCGCTCGGAATCTCGACGACGCGCCTCGTGATCCCGTCGAGCCGGAGCGAAACCGGCTCGCCGGACTTGCCGAGCAGCGTCGTCTCGAGCCGCCCATCCGTGCAGTCGAACACCCTCATGGTCGCCGGCTCGACGATGTCCCCGTTCGCGAGCACTCCGGTTGTGACCTCGGCCACGCGGACGGGCGACTCGGGCCGCCAGAGCACGAGACCGGCGGCGAGCAGCCCCTGCTGCCGGATCTCGGCGACCCGGTCGCCGACGAGCGTGACGCTTGTCGGTGCGATGACAGCAGGCGCCTCGGCGGGCTCCGACGCGGTTGCGAGCCGCCCGTCCGGGCGGGGAAACACCGGCTGCTGCGGCAGCGGGCCCGGCACGCTGCTTCCCGCCAGAGTCCAGACCTCGTCGATCGAGCGATTCCAGTAGAGGTGCTGCCAGACGACGGTCCAGCGCGGCTCGCCGGCGTAGAGGTAGACGACTCCATCGAGCTCGGCCTCGTCCACCCAGCTCGGCGTCCCGCCGAGAAGCGCGGTTTCGCGCTGGCCGGATTGCAGAGCCGCCTCCCGGGCGGCGACGACCGAGGTGAATGCCAGCGTTGCGAGGACGACGGGAACGAGCAGCCCGGCTAGACGGCGCGGCAGCAGGACGACCAAAGCCGTCGCAGCCGCAACCGCGAGCGCGAAGTAGAGCTCCCGGCTCCCCGCCGCAAGCTCCGAGAGCGGGATCAGCTCGAACGTGTCGTGGATCGTGTCGATCTCGGCGAGACGCCGGATCGGCAGGAGCAGCAGCCCGCCCGCCGCGACGAGCGCGACGATCGAGCTGAGCGGCTGCGGTCGCGGTGCCCCACGGTCGAGCCAGATCGCGAAGCCGAGCAGCGTCAACGGCGCCGCTGTCGCGAGATCTCGGCTGGCCAGATGCCCGATCTCGCGGGAGGCGAAGACGCCGACCTCGAGCACGAGCCACGGGATGTAGGCGAACGTGACGGCGAGGAACGCCCGCAGCGCCCGCGGCGTGTCGGGAGCGCGGACCGTCGTCAGCCAGAGGAGCAGCAACGCGAGCGTCGGCACGATTCCCGAGATCAGGATCACCCCCGCTGCGTGGTAGGCGACGAAGCGCGCCGCCGCACCGGGGTCGTAGGAGCCTTCGCCGGCGGCTGCATAGGCCCCGAACGCCCCGGATCCCGCGAGCACGGCAAGCACGATCGTTGCGGCGACGATCGCTCCGAGCGCGGGTGCGAACCGGCGCAGCAAGAACCGATCGCGGTCGAGCGCCGCCTTCACGAGGACCGCGGTGAGGACGACCGGGACGAAGACGACCGCCTGGAGTCGCGTCGCGACCGCCGCCGTCACGGCGAGGGCGAGCAGGGCCTGCCGTCCTGCAGTCGGCCGCTCGAGCGCTCGCGCGAGCGACCAGAGCGCGAGCGTAGCGACGGGAAGGAAGAGCACCTCGCTCATCACGAGCGCCGAGTAGCCGAGCACCGGCAGCGCGAGTGTCAGCGCGGCGGCAGCGAGCGCGTAGGGCGCGCGCATCAGGCGCCGGCCCCAGAGATAGACCGGGATCGCGGTACAGGAGACGACGAGCGCCTGCAGGACATGGAGGATCGCGTGGCCCGTCTCGGCGTCCGCGAGGCTGAGCGGCAGGCCGACGAGCGCGGGGTAGAGGAGGCTGTAGAAGCCGGTCTCGCCGCCCAGGATCGAGAGCTCCCCGTCCGCCCAGAGCGAGCGCCCGAGCAGCGCGTAGACGATCTCGTCCGGCGCGATCCAGGGCGATCCGACTCCGCGTGCCGCGAGCGTTCGCAACACCGTGGAGGCGACGACCAAGCCGGTGAGGACGGCCCACGCGGGAACGCGCTCGAGCCACTTCATCGCGGGCGATGATCGCAGAACCCGCCCGCCGGCCGTCGCCGTGGACGCGCGTCCGGCCACCGGGCTATGCTGCCCGCCGACCCTTTAAGCCGGTCCCGCGAGGCCGGAAAGGAGTGGAGATGAGCACACACGTCCCGAGCCGCCCGGTCGGCATGTCGGTGTCCGAGAAGACCCTGTTGGATGGTCCGGCCCTGGCGCGCACGCTCGCCCGGGTCGCGCACGAGATCATCGAGCGAAACGACGAGCTCGAGTCCGTCGCGCTCGTCGGGATCCGGACGAGGGGCGTCCCGATCGCGGAGCGGCTGGCCGAGCTGATCGAGGAGCAGAGCGGGGTGGAGGTCGCGCTCGGCGCAGTCGACATCACCTTCCACCGGGACGATCGCGCCGCCTCTGAGGGAGATTCCGGCGACCCGACCGGCCAGCCGGTCGTACACGCAACCGACCTCGAGTTCCCCCTGGCCGGCGCCACCTGTGTGCTCGTCGACGACGTCCTCTACACCGGGCGGACGATCCGCGCGGCCATCGAGACGCTCTTCGTCCGCGGTCGGCCCGCTCGCGTCCAGCTCGCCGTCCTCGTCGACCGCGGCCACCGCGAGCTGCCGATCAGGCCGGACTACGTGGGCAAGAACCTGCCGACCGCACGCAGCGAGCGGATCCAGGTGCAGCTCGTGGAGACGGACGGCGTCGACCGGATCCTGCTCGTCAACGTTGCGGAGGAGGACACTCGTGCCTGAGAGCTCTTCGCAGCCTGAGCGGCGCCACCTGCTCTCGATCGGAGACCTCGACCGCGGCGACGTCGAGCGAATCCTCGAGACCGCGCGGGCGCTCGACGGCGTTGAAGGAAAGCTGCCGACGCTCGCCGGCCGGCTCGTGATCACGCTCTTCTACGAGTCGTCGACCCGCACCTCCGCCAGCTTCGAGCTCGCGGCCAAGCGGCTCTCCGCGGACACGCTCCCGATCAGGTCCGCGGGCTCGTCAGTCGACAAGGGCGAGTCGCTGAAGGACACCGTGCTGACCTTGGCCGCCTATGAACCGGCCGCGATCGTCGTTCGGCATCCGCAGGTCGGTTCTGCGCAGCTCGTCGCGAAGCACCTCGTGACCGCGGACAGCGGCGCGACCGTCGTCAATGCGGGCGACGGCACCCATCAGCATCCGACCCAAGCGCTGCTCGACCTCTACGCGATGGAGCAGGCGCTCGGGCGCCTCGAGGGGCTACACGTCGCGATCGTCGGCGACGTCCTCCACTCGCGAGTCGCGCGCTCGCTCGTCCAGGCGCTCGGGCTTGTCGGAGCGTCGGTCGTGCTCGTCGGGCCGCCGGCCCTCGTTCCGCGCGGGCTCGCAGAGCGCTCGATGGAGATCTCCGCGATCGAGTCGGCCGACGTCGTCTACGTCCTGCGGATGCAGCGAGAGCGGATGCTCGCCGGAGCCAACTACGTGCCGAGCCTGCGCGAGTACACCGCGCGCTGGGGGATCACTCCCGAGCGGTTGCGACCTGGTCAGAAGGTGATGCACCCCGGCCCGATCAATCGCGGCGTCGAGCTCGATGGGCGGGTCGCCGACTCGGCCGACTCGCTCGTCGTCGAGCAGGTGCGCGCGGGGCTCGTCGTCCGGATGGCAGTGCTCCACGACTTGCTCGCCCAGGGCGTCCCGGCCGGCGAGATCGCGGGCGTCGCCTGATGCTCGTAGGCCGCAACGGCTACTCGGACTCGCTGACGCTCGAGGGTCGACTCGCGGGCGGGCGGTGCGTGACGGTGACCGTGAGCGATGGGGTCATATCGCGGATCGAGCCCGGCGGCTCGAGCCGCGCCCTGCTCGCACCCGCGTTCGTGGATCCGCATGTGCATCTCCGGACACCCGGGCGCGAGGACGAGGAGACGATCGCGAGCGGAACCGCCGCCGCTGCCGCGGGCGGCTACTGCGCGATCCTGGCGATGCCGAACACCGACCCAGTCGTCGACTCGGCCGCCGTCCTCGGCTCGCTGCGCGAGACCGCGCGTCGCGAGGCAGTGGTGCCGGTCGGCTTCATGGCGTCCATCTCGAAGGGCCTCGCTGGAGAGGAGCTGACCGAGCTCGGGGAGCTCGGCGACGCCGGTGCCGCGGCGTTCACGGATGACGGGCGGCCGGTCGTCTCGGCAGCGCTCCTGCGGCGAGCGCTCCAGTACGCCGAGGTCGCGGGCCGCCCGCTCGCGCTCCACTGCGAGGAGCCCACGCTCTCGCACGCCGGCCACATGCACGAGGGCACCGTCTCGGCGGAGCTGGGGCTCGGCGGCTGGCCCTCGCTCGCGGAGAGCGTGATGGTCGAGCGCGATCTTGCGCTCGCCGCCCACGAAGGCCAGCCGCTCCACCTGATGCACCTCTCGAAGTGCGAGTCGGTCGCCGCGCTCGAGCGCGCTCGAGCTGCCGGCGTCGCGGCCACCGCCGAGGCGACGCCGCATCACCTCGTCTTGACGGACGAGGCCGTCCGCTCGCTCGACCCGAACACGAAGATGAACCCGCCCCTCGGCAGCGCTTCTGACCGCGATGCGCTCGTCGGAGCGCTCCGGGACGGCACGATCTGCTGCGTCGCCACCGACCATGCCCCCCATTCGCGCGAGGAGAAGGACGTGCCTTTCGAGGCGGCGCCGTTCGGCGTCACGGGGCTCGAGACCGCTTTCGCCGCTCTGCACACACACCTCGTCGAGCCGGGCCTGATCTCGCTCGAGACCCTGCTCGAGCGGATGTCGGCCGGCCCTGCCCGCGCGTTCGGCCTCCCGGAGCCGACGCTCGAGGTCGGCGCCCGCGCGAATCTCGTTCTCCTCGACCTGGAGGCGGAGTGGACCGTGACCGAGGACGGCTTCCGCTCACGCTCGGCCAACTCCTGGCTGCTCGGTCAGCAGCTCCGCGGTCGAGTCGTAAAGACGGTCGCCGACGGGCGATTGGTACACGGATGACGGCGTTTCTCGCGCTCGAGGACGGGACGATCTTCCACGGCGAGTCGGTGGGTGCCGAGGGGGTCGCCTTCGGAGAGGCGGTGTTCACGACTGCCATGACGGGCTACCAGGAGACCGTGACCGATCCGAGCTACGCGGAGCAACTCGTCTGCTTCACCGCTCCGATGGTCGGAAACTACGGGGTAGATTCCGGCCGGTCGGAGTCGGCCGGCGTCCACGCGAAAGCCGTCCTGATGCGCGAGGCCCGCGGCCCGGCGTGGACCGGCTGGTTGGCCGAGCACGGGATCGTCGGGATCACCGGCATCGATACGCGCTCGCTCGTTCTCCGCTTGCGGGAAGGCGGCTCGATGCGCGCCGTTGCTGTCGCAACGGCTATGGCGGAGGACGATGCGGTCGCGGCGATCAAGGCGCAGCCTGAGATGAACAGCCGCTCGTTGGTCGCCAAGGTCTCGACACCCGAGCCGTATGTCTTCTCTAACCACTCTGGCGAAGCCAGAGTGGCGGTGGCGGTCGTGGACTACGGCTGTAAGCGCACGATCTTGCGCCGACTGGCTGCCGCGGGGGCACATGTGGAGGTGTACCCCTACACAACCGGCGCGGACGAGCTCGCGGAGCATGACGCGGTCGTCCTCTCGAACGGCCCGGGCGACCCGGAGCCGCTGCGCGAGGAGGTGCGCACGGTGGCCGAGCTGCTCGGCCGGGTGCCGATCCTCGGAATCTGCCTCGGCCACCAGCTGCTCGGCCTCGCGACCGGGCACGAGACGTTCAAGCTCCCGTTCGGGCATCGCGGGGCTAACCATCCGGTGCTCGAGCGGGCCACGGGCCGCGTGCTCGTGACGAGCCAGAACCACGGTTTCGCGGTCGCGCCGACCGACGCACGCGAGGCCACCCACGTCTCGCTCTACGACGGCACGGTCGAGGGATTCGACTTCCCCGAGCTGCGCGCGCGCTCGGCCCAGTTCCACCCCGAGGCCGGGCCGGGCCCGCACGACGGCTGGCCGATTCTCGAGCGCTGGCTCGACGAGGTACGCCGTGCCGCGTAGAGCCGACCTCCGCTCGATCTGCCTGATCGGGTCGGGCCCGATCGTGATCGGCCAGGCGTGCGAGTTCGACTACGCGGGCTGCCAGGCGCTGAAGGTGCTCCGGGAGGACGGCTTCCGGACAATCGTCGTCAACTCGAACCCAGCCACGATCATGACCGACCCCGGCTTCGCCGACCGCACCTATCTCGAGCCGCTCGACCTCGAAGGCGTCGCCGACGTGCTCGGCCGAGAGCGGCCCGACGCGCTCCTGCCGACGCTCGGAGGGCAGACCGCGCTCAACCTGGCCGTCGAGCTCGCCGACGAGGGCGTCCTCGACGCGTTCGGAATCGAGCTCCTCGGCGCCTCCGTCGACGTGATCCGCCGCGCCGAGAACCGCGAGCTTTTCCGCGACGCGGTCCAGGGCTGCGGCTTGCAGGTTCCGAACTCGAGGATCGTCACCTCGCTCGCCGACCTCGACGGCATCTTCCTACCCGCCGTCGTCCGGCCGGCGTTCACGCTGGGCGGCCACGGTGGCGGGTTCGTGCTATCGCAAAGCGATCTCCACCGCCAGGTGGAGATCGGGCTGCGACAGAGCCCGATCGGCCAGGTGCTGGTCGAGGAATCGCTGGCGGGCTGGGACGAGTTCGAGCTCGAGGTGATCCGCGACCGCCGCGACAACGTCGTCGTCGTCTGCTCGATCGAGAACCTCGACCCGATGGGCGTCCACACGGGCGACTCGGTTACGGTCGCGCCGCAGCTCACCCTCTCCGACGAGGCCTATCAGGAGCTGCGGGACGCGGCCGCCGCGGTCGTTCGCGCCGTCGGAGTCGAGACCGGCGGCTCGAACATCCAGTTCGCGCGGCACCGGGAGACCGGCGCGGTGCGCGTGATCGAGATGAACCCGCGCGTCTCCCGCAGCTCGGCGCTCGCCTCCAAGGCGACCGGCTACCCGATTGCGAAGGTCGCGGCGAGGCTCGCCGTCGGCTACACGCTGGACGAGATCCCGAACGACCTGACGAAGACGACACCCGCGAGCTTCGAGCCCACCCTCGACTACGTCGTCGTCAAGCTGCCGCGCTTCGCCTTCGAGAAGTTCCCCGGCGCCGACCCGACGCTCGGCACCCAGATGAAGTCGGTCGGGGAGACGATGGGGATCGGCCGAACGTTCCAGGAGGCGTTCTGGAAGGCATTCGTCAGCCGCGAGCTGGATCAGGCCACGGCTTCGCCATGGCCTGATCTAGAGACCATTCCCGAGGGGGTGCACCCGTGGTTCCGACGGGAGCTCGAAGAGTTGCGCGTCAACGGGCTCCCCGACGGGACGCGCGCCTACCGTCGGGTTGACTCGGTCGCCGGTGAGGTTGCGTCCGAGTCGAACTACTACTACTCGACGACTGGCGAGGCTGATGATCCGTCTAACCACCGGTCGGAACGACCGGTGGTCGTGATCCTCGGCTCCGGCCCGAACCGGATCGGCCAGGGGATCGAGTTCGACTACTGCTGCGTGCACGCGGTCCAGAGCTTCCGCGCGCAGGGCTACGAGGCCGTGCTCGTGAACTGCAACCCGGAGACGGTCTCGACCGACTACGACACCTCGGATCGGCTCTACTTCGAGCCGCTCACCGAGGCGTACGTGCTTCCCGTTCTCGAGCGCGAGCGGCCCGTCGGCGTCGTGACCCAGTTCGGCGGCCAGACGCCGCTGAAGCTCGCCGGCGCGATTGAGGGTGCCGGCTTCAAGCTGCTCGGCACTCCGGTTGAGGCGATCGACCTCGCCGAGGATCGCGAGCGCTTCGGCTCGCTCCTCGCCGAGCTCGGCCTCCGCTGCCCGGAGTGGGGGATCGCGGCCGAGCCCGACGAGGGCGTCCGGCTCGCCGAGCGGATCGGCTACCCGGTGCTCCTCCGCCCGAGCTACGTGCTCGGCGGCCGCGCGATGCGGGTCTGCTACGACGCGGGGCAGGTACGCGAGACGATGAGGGGGATCGCGGGAGAGATCCTAGTCGACCGTTTTCTCGAGGGCGCGCTCGAGATCGACGTGGACGCGCTCTGCGACGGCGTCTCGGTCCACATCGGCGCCGTGATGGAGCACGTCGAGGAGGCGGGAATCCACTCGGGCGACTCCTCCTGCGTGCTCCCGGCGCCCTCGCTCGACGGGGAGACCTACCGTGACGTCTGTCGCGTCGTGCGCCGCCTCGGTCCCGCGCTCGGCGTGGTTGGGCTGCTGAACGTCCAGCTCGCGCTCGCCGACGGCGAGCTGCACGTGCTCGAGGCGAACCCGCGCGCCTCTCGGACGGTGCCGTTCGTCTCCAAGGCGACGGGGCTCAATCTCGTCGACGCGGCGGCGCGGCTCGCGGCGGGCGCGCGGCTGCACGAGCTCGAGCTCGGGCCCGAGCGCCGGCCGACGCAGGTGAGCGTCAAGGCGGCTGTGCTCCCGTTCGCGCGCTTCCCTGGCGCCGACCCGGTGCTCGGCCCGGAGATGCGCTCGACGGGCGAGGTGATGGCGAGCGCCGACGACCTGCCCACGGCGTTTGCGAAGGCCGAGCGCGCCGCCGGCCGGCCGCTGCCAGCTACAGGGACCGCGTTTCTCTCCGTGCGGGGGGCCGACAAGGAAGGCATCGTCGCGGTGGCGGCCGGGCTCGCCGAGCTCGGCTTCCGGCTCGTCGCGACCGCGGGGACTGCGCGGAGCCTGGAAAGCGCGGGACTCGAGGTGGAGCGCGTGGACAAGGTCTCAGAGGCGGGCGACGATGACGCGACCGTCGTCGAGCTGATCCGCAGCGGCCGCTGTAACCTCGTCGTCAACACGCCACAGGGCTCGGGTGCCCGGCGCGACGGCTCATTGATCCGCGAGGCGGCGCTCGCGGCACGGGTGCCCTGCATCACGACGCTCGCCGCGGCCGGCCTCGCGGTCGCAGCGATCGCGCATGGCCGCTCCGAGACACCGCTCTCGCTTCAGGAACGGCTCGAGCGAGAGGCGGCGATCGCCGGCGAGGCGACCGAGAAGGTCGGTAGTGCGACGCAGGCTGCTTAGCGTCGCGGGCTCCGAGCCGGTTGGGCCCTACACGCTGCTTCGGCTCGAGCGCGGCGACCTCGAGCCGGGCGAGCCGGGTCAGTTCTTCATGCTCGAGGCGCCGGGGCGGGTGCTCCCCCGGCCGATGAGCCTCTGCCTCGCGACACGCTCCGAGCTGGCGTTCCTGATCGACCCGATAGGCCCTGGCACGCGGACGCTCTGCGAGCTCGAGCCGGGGGCAGAGCTGCACCTGCTCGGCCCTCTCGGGAACGGCTTTGACCTCGCGGTCGAGCG
>JACCRW010000123.1 GCA_013813345.1 Actinomycetota bacterium | reverse complement strand
GACGCGCGCGGGCTCGAGCACGTCGGCTACGTCTCGAATCCCGAGTTCACCGCCGAGGGCACCGCGATCCGGGACTTCCAGCAGCCCGACCGGATCGTGATCGGCGCCTTCGACGACGCCGACGGAGACGGGGTGGCGGCGCTGCACACAGGGATCGAGGCGCCCATCGTTCGCGCCGATGTCGCCTCCGCCGAGATGATCAAGCTCGCCGCGAATGCCGCGCTGATGACGCGGATCAGCTTCATCAACGAGATCGCAAACGTCTGCGAGGCGACCGGCGCCGATGTCGTTCGCGTCGCCGAGGGCGTCGGGCTCGACCGCCGGATCGGCTCGAGCTTCCTGCGCGCGGGGATCGGCTACGGCGGTTCTTGTTTTCCAAAGGACTCGCTGGCGCTGAAGCAGCTCGCGGCGAACTCGGGTTATCACTTCCAACTTCTGAACGCCGTGATCGAGGTGAACGAGCTCCAGAAGCGCCGCGTGATCGGCAAGCTCCAGCAGCACCTCGGCAGCCTGCGCGGAACCACGATCGCGCTCCTCGGGCTCGCCTTCAAGCCGCACACGGATGACGTGCGCGACGCACCGAGCCTCGTGCTCGCCGGTCGGCTCGTCGCCGAGGGCGCCGAGGTACGCGCCTGGGACCCGGTCGCGGACGGGAAGGCCGTGCTCCCGCACGCGACGATCTGCGAGAGCCCGCTCGAGGCGATGCGCGGGGCCGATGCCGCGGTGCTCGTAACCGAGTGGCCGGAGCTCGCCGACCTCGACTGGGCGCAGGCGGCGCAGGCGATGCGGAGGGCGCTGCTCGTCGACGGGCGCAACATGCTGGATCCGGAGCTGCTGCGCGCGGCCGGTTTCACGGTCGACGGGATCGGTCGCGCCGCGTCGTGAGCGCATCCGGGCTGCCGGCCGTCATCCTCGTCGGCGGCGAGGGCACCCGGCTGCGCCCCCTGACCGCCAGGACGCCAAAGCCGATGCTCCCGCTCGTCGACCGGCCGCTGCTTGCGTACACCTTCGAGCACCTGGCCCGGCACGGCGTCGATCGCGCAGTCCTCTCGTGCGGCTACCTGCCGACACAGATCGAGGCTCATTTCGGCGAGCGGCACGGGCGGCTCGCGCTTTCCTACCGGGTCGAGCCGACGCCGCTCGGGACAGGCGGCGGGATTCGCTTCGGCGCGGAGGGGATCTCGTCGACCTTCGTGGCCTTGAACGGCGACGTGCTCCACGGCGCCGACCTCGGGGCAATGCTCGCCTTCCACCGCGAGCGGGGTGCTGCGGGCACGATCCTGCTCGCCCCCGTCGACGATCCGAGCCGGTACGGGCTCGTCCGTTGCGCCGAGGACGGCCGTGTCCGCGCCTTTGTCGAGAAGCCGCGCGCCGAGGAGATCGACACGAACCTGATCAACGCCGGTCTCTACGTCCTCGAGCCGAAGGTGCTCGAGCTCGTGGAGCCCGGCGGTCCGGTCTCGATCGAGCGCGACGTCTTCCCCCGACTCGTCGAGGCGGGCTCGCTCTACGGCTTCCGGCTCGACGGCTACTGGCGCGACATCGGCACCCCCGAGAGCTACCTCGAGGCGCATCGCGACGCGCTCGAGCGGAACTTCGCCTCCGAGCTCGGCGATTCGCTCGGCTCCGACTACACGCTGATCGCCGCCGACGCCCGGGTCGCGGAGGGAGCGCGGCTCGTGCCGCCGGTCTACGTCGGCGCGGGTGCGCTGATCGAGGCCGGGGCGCGGGTCGGCAGCCTCGCGGTGATCGGCGCAGGTGCGAGAATCGGCGCTGCCGCCGAGATCGACTCGGCGGTCGTGGCCGCCGGTGCGCGAGTCGGTGCGCGGACGAAGGTGGTCGGCTCGATCGTCGGCGAGCAGGCCGAGGTGGGCGCCGGTTGCCAGATCAGGGGGCTCTCGGTCGTCGGGCCTGGCGCGACCGTCGGCGAGAGGAATATGCTCGACCATGGCATCCGAATCGCCGCCGGCGAGACCATCTCCTCGGACGCCCTGACCTTCTCTTGACGACGGAACTCGACTCCCCCAACCTCGATTCGCTCGACCGCTGGGCTTTCGACGTGCGCCGGGTCGAGAAGCCCTGGGGCTACGAGCTGATCTGGGCGCACTCGGAGATCTACGTCGGCAAAGTGCTGTTCGTGAAGGCGGGCGCGGCACTCAGCCTCCAGTTCCACAACGAAAAGGACGAGTCGTGGCTCGTCCAGTCCGGCAAGGCGAAGCTCGAGCTCGGCGAGGCGGGCCAGGCGGTCCTGACTGAGGAGGTGATCGGGGCCGGCGCGGCGTTCCGCTACCGGCCCGGAACGGTTCACCGCGTCACCGCGATCGAGGACACGACGATTCTCGAGGTCTCGACGCCGCAGCTCGACGATGTCGTCCGGCTCGAGGATCGCTACGGCCGGAAGGGGACGAGCGAGGCCTGATGAGCAATCCTTACCACTATTGTGGTAAGGTCTCGGCCATGGAGCTGGCGATCGGAGAGGCAGCGGCGCGGAGCGGCTGGTCGGCGCGGATGCTGCGCTACCTCGAGTCGGCCGGGCTCGTCGTTCCGGCTCGTTCCGGCGGCGGCTACCGGCTCTACGGGCTCCGCGAGCTGAACCAGCTTCGCTCGCTGCGCGACCTGCGCGACCACTACGGGGTCGAGCTGGACGAGCTCGCTTTCGCCGCTCGCCTGCGCCGGGAGCCCACGCTCCGCGCCGCGGTCGAGACCTGGCTCGCGGGTAGCACTCCTGCCGCAGACTGGGTCGACTGGGAGCAGCGCAAGCACGAGCGGCTGCTCGCCGCCTGAACCTCACCCATTCACAAACACGGAAGGAATCGATGGCTACGACACGCAAGCACGACGTCAAGGATCTGGCGCTCGCCTCGGAGGGCAAGCGCAGGATCGAGTGGGCCGACCGGCAGATGCCGGTGCTCGCCGCGATCCGCGAGCGCTTCGAGACGGAGCGCCCGCTCGACGGCTACCGGATCGCGGCCTGCCTCCACGTGACCACGGAGACGGCGAACCTGATGCGGACGCTCAAGGCGGGTGGCGCAGACGTGGTCCTCTCCGCCTCGAATCCGCTCTCCACCCAGGACGACGTGGCCGCCGCGCTCGTCGACGAGTTCGACATCTCCGTCTTCGCGATCAAGGGCGAGGACAACGACACCTACTACCAGCACATCGAGGCCGCGGTCGACCACAAGCCGCACATCACGATGGACGACGGGGCCGACGTGATCGGAGTCCTCCACAGCGCCCGGCGCGAGCAGCTCGGCGACGTGATCGCCGGGACGGAGGAGACGACGACGGGCGTGATCCGGCTGAAGGCGCTCGAGCGCGACGGCAAGCTCGGCTTCCCCGTGATCGCGGTCAACGAGGCGCGGACGAAGCATCTCTTCGACAACCGCTACGGCACCGGCCAGTCGACGATCGACGGAATCATCCGGGCGACGAACGTCCTCCTCGCCGGCAAGCGCTTCGTGGTTGCCGGCTACGGCTGGGTCGGTCGCGGCGTCGCGATGCGTGCGAAGGGCCTCGGCGCGCACGTGATCGTGACCGAGGTCGATCCGATGCCGGCCCTGGAAGCGGCGATGGACGGCTTCGAGGTGCTCTCGATGGAGAAGGCCGCCCCGATCGGCGACATCTTCTGCACGGCGACCGGCAACAAGTCGGTGCTGACGACGAAGCACATGGAGCAGATGAAGGACGGCGCGATCCTCTGCAACACGGGCCACTTCAACGTCGAGATCGAGATCTCGGCGCTTCGCTCCCTCGCCGGCGAGTCGCGCGCGGCGCGCGAGTTCGTAGAGGAGTTCACGCTCGCCGATGGCCGGCGGCTCTACCTGCTCGGAGAGGGCCGCCTGATCAACCTCGCGGCAGCCGAAGGGCATCCCGCGATCGTGATGGACATGTCCTTCGCGAACCAGGCTCTCTCGGCCGAGTACGTCGTCCAGAACGCCTCTTCCTTGGAGCGGAAGGTCTACGTCGTCCCGAAGGACATCGACGACGAGATCGCGCGGCTCAAGCTCGCGACGATGGGAATCGAGATCGACCAGCTCTCCGAGGAGCAGGCGAAATACCTGGCCTCCTGGGACGAAGGCACATAGGCGAACCGTCCAGGTACACGTCCGGGGTCAAAGCCCGGACGTGTCCCGCCGGGCCACGTACGGTTCGAGCATGGCTGACCTGACCCCCGAGCGGATCCTCCGGCTCGAGCCCGGCGCCGTCGTCCTCCTCGACCAGCGCCGCCTGCCCGATGCGGAGGTCGAGCTTCGCTGCGAGAGCGCGGCCGAGGTCGCAGAGGCGATCCGCACCCTTGCTGTTCGCGGAGCGCCTTCGATCGGGGTTGCGGCCGCCTACGGCTATGCCCTCGCAGCCGAGCGCGGAGACGATCTCGACGAGGCGTATGCGGTGCTCGCCGGGTCGCGCCCGACCGCAATCAACCTCGTCTGGGCCCTCGAGCAGATGCGCGCCGACCCCTCGCCGGAACACGCCCGCCGGCTGCAC
>JACCRW010000116.1 GCA_013813345.1 Actinomycetota bacterium | reverse complement strand
CGGTCGTACACCGCCACCGCCTCTCCTTGCGTCAGCTCGCGAACGAGCGCGATGTCGGCGAAGTCGAGCAGAACGACGCCGGAGTTGCCGATCGCGCCGAGCGTTCCCAGCAGCAGCCCGAGGTTGCCAAGCACGGTCGCGCGCTCCTGCAGGAGCGCAGCCATCGCCCACACACACGGGACAAGCAGCAGGAAGCCGAAGTGGAGCAGCACCGCCGAGAGCTCGGCCGCAGCGGCGTTGTAGTGGACGACTTCGAGGTAGGCGGCGCTCGTCGATGTCTCCTCGAACGGCGCCACGAGCACGCCTGCCAGCATCAACACCGGCGCGAGCATCAGCGAGCCGACTGCGAGCAGCCGGCGAAAACGAACGGGGTCCTTCAGCATGTCTCCTCCTGAGCGAATGTCGAGGTCATCGTGGGCTGCCGAGAGGCGCACGTCATCGGCTGTCGGTCTCGATCGCGCTCCGTCGTCCGGCCGATCCCGCGTCCGCCTGAGATC
This sequence comes from Actinomycetota bacterium, assembly GCA_013813345.1. GTDB lineage: Bacteria > Actinomycetota > Thermoleophilia > Gaiellales > Gaiellaceae > Gaiellasilicea. The sequence goes on along the minus strand of JACCRW010000116.1, from coordinate 5,297 downwards.
GGCCGCTTGGCCGATTCCGTGCGACGCCGAACTGAGCTACGGTCGCCGGATGGAGGCCCTGACGAAGCGCCCGCTGCTCGTCGACTCTGTGATCGCAGCCGTCTTTGTCGCGGCCGCTGAGCTGGAGGCGGCGATGGGGCTAGCGACTCGTGAGCCCTGGCTGCACGCGCTGCTGGCACCGCTTTTCCTCTCGCCGCTCGCCGTTCGCCGGCGCGTCCCGCTCCTCGCCTTCGCCACCGCAGTGACGGGACTCGTCGTGCTCGACGCCGACGCGGCGCTGTCGCTCTTCGGCGCGGTCGTCCTCGCGAGCTACTCGGTCGGCGCTGCTGTCGCCGGCCGCCGCGCCTACCTCGTCCCGGCAACCGCTGCCGCCCTGTTCACGGGGCTCGCCGTCGGCGGCGAGGCCGTCCCGAGCGACTTCGTGGCGTTCGTGCTCTTCTTCGGCGGCCCGTGGTGGGTCGGCCGGCTCGTGCGCCAGCGCGTCCTGCAAGCGGACGAGGTCGTGCGGCTCGCCGACCGCGAGCGGGAGCGCGAGACCGCCTCGGCCGTCGAGGAGGAGCGAGCGCGGATCGCGCGCGAGCTGCACGACATCGTCTCGCACTCGATCAGTGTGATCAGCGTCCAAACGCAGGCGGTAAGGCGAAGGCTCGGGCCGGAGAACGAGCGCGAGAGCGACGATCTGCGCGCCGTCGAGACGGCTGCACGGCAGGCGATGGCGGAGATGCGGAGGCTCTTCGGCGTCCTCCGTGCCGACGGCTCGCCGCCCGAGCTCACGCCGCAACCAGGGCTCGCTCAGCTCGATCGGCTCGTCGCGCAGGTGCGCGGATCCGGGCTTCCGCTCGAGCTCGAGGTGGAGGGTGCGAGCGTCCCTTTACCGCCGGGGGTCGATCTCGCCGCCTATCGGATCGTCCAGGAGGCGCTCACGAACGTCGTCCGCCACGCCGGCGCCGCGCGGACGAGGGTTCGCCTCCGCTACGGCGACTCCGAGCTCGAGCTGACGGTCGAGGACGACGGCCCCGGCGCGCACGACGGCACCGCCGGAGGCCACGGCCTGGTCGGCATGCGCGAGCGCGTCGCGCTCTACGGCGGCGTACTCGAGACGGGCTCGGCAAACGGCCGCGGCTTCCGGGTTCACGCCCGGCTGCCGTTCCGTGAGGCATCGACGTGAGCGTCGAGGTCGTGCTCGTGGACGACCAGGCGATGGTGCGCTCCGGGCTGCGCTCGCTGCTTGAAGGCGACGGGATCGCGGTCGTTGCGGAGGCGTCCGACGGCGAGGAAGCGGTCGCTGCGGTTCTGCGGCACCGGCCGGACGTCGTCCTGATGGACATCCGCATGCCGGTGCTCGACGGGATCGCTGCGACCCGCCGGCTCGTCGCGGCGGGCAGCAGCGCGCGCGTCCTTGTGCTGACCACGTTCGACCTGGACGAGTATGTGTTCGAGGCGCTCCGGGCGGGGGCGAGCGGGTTTCTGTTGAAGGATGCGACGGCCGAGGAGCTCTCGGACGCCGTGCGCACGCTGGCGGAAGGGAACGGCCTGCTCGCAGGCGCGGTGGCGCGGCGTGTGATCGAGGAGTTCGCGCGCCTGCCCACGCCGCGCGCGCCGGTGGAGCACGTCGCCGACCTGACCGCGCGCGAGACGGAGGTGCTCCGGCTGCTCGCGCAGGGCTGCTCGAACGCGGAGATCGCCCGGGCGCTCGTCGTCAGCAACGCGACCGCGAAGACGCACGTCTCGAACGTGTTGGCGAAGCTCCGCCTCCGCGACCGCATCCAGGCCGTGATCTACGCCTACGAGTCCGGGTTGGTCAGGCCGAGCGGTTAGCGGCTCGCGGAGCGGACTAGGCTTCGGGGCGTGGCGGAGAGCGCGGAAGAGATCTATGAGCGGGCGCTCGCGGCGGCGGATGCAGACGGTCGCCTGCCCATGCCCGACGTGCACGAATGGGAGACGTTCCCGTTCGAAGGAGATCTGCGAGTCCGACCGCTCCTGCCTCCGGTCGAGGCGGAGCCACCGCGAAACGGCGAGGACGCGCGGGAGTGCTGGCGGTGCACGAACGGCGTGCGCGACGCGATCTGGTCGGACGAGCGCTGGCTGCTCGTGCCGCTGCCGGAGCCGTCCGGGCTCCCGCTCGTCGTGATCCTCTCGACGCGCGAGCACGTCGACATCGGCGAGCTCTCGCCCCAGCTCGCGAGTGAGCTCGGAACGCTGATCGTCCGGATCGAGCGCGCGATCAACCGGCTCGAGGGAATCGGCCGGGTCCACGTCTGCCGCTGGGGCGACGGGAGCTTCCACTTCCACATCTGGTTCATGGCGCGGCCGGCGCGGCTGCCGCAGGTGAGGACGAACCTCGCCGCGATCTGGGACGACATCCTGCCAGCGACGCCGGCGGACGTCTGGCGCGCGAACTACACGCTCGCTGCGCGAGCGCTCGCCGAGAGCGGCGGCATCTCACACGTCTAGCGCCCGCAGCTCCTTCCGCACGTGCAGGATCCGCTGCAGCACCGTCACCCACGCGGTCGCTGCGAGCACGCCGATCGCCCAAGGCAGGACACCCCACGGAGCCAGGATCAGGCCGGCCGAGATCACCGTCACCCGCTCGGCGCGCGAGCCGATCCCGACGTCGCCCTTGATCCCGAGGCCCTCGGCCTTCGCGCGCGCGTACGGCACGAGGAAGGAGCCGCCGATCGCGGCGATCGTCAGCGCGAGCGCAACCTCGTGGTCGTCGCGCATGAAGACGAGCCCGATCGCGCCCAGCATCAGGCCCTCGCCGACGCGGTCGAGGGTCGAGTCGAGGAAGCCACCGAACGGCGTCTGCTTGCCGCCGGCGCGGGCGAGCGCGCCGTCGAGGATGTCGAGCACCGAGCCGACCACGAACGCAGCGGCGCCGGCCCAGAAGAAGAGCAGCTCGCCTCGGTACTCGAAGTAGACGAGCACGGCGCCTGCCGCGCAGAGGGTGACGCCTGCCGCCGTAAGCATGTTCGGAGTCACGCGTGTGCGCGCGAGCCCCGTCATCGAGCGAGACGCGATCCCTCGCGCGCCCGCGGTGTACGCCTCCTTGATGCTCATCGCGCCAGCAGCCGGCGGCGGTAGACGATCGCCGCGGCGACGCCGGCGACCGCGATCCCGGCCGCGATGTCGAGCCAGAAGTGGTTACCCGTCGCCATCACGCTGAACCAGACCCACGCGGGCCACGCGAGCCAGAGCGCCTTCGCCCACCGAGAGCGGACAGCGAGCGCCATCACGACGCCGACGATCAGCGCGTCGCACGAGTGGAGGCTCGGCATCGCCGCGTACGGGTTGGCCGAGAACTGGACGAGGCTTGAGTCGTGGGTCACGGCCGCGTGGTGGGCGAGCGTGTCCGTGAATCCGGCCTGCGGGAACATCCGCGGCGGCGCGGTCGGGATTGTGACGTAGCCGACGAGGCCGATCAGGTTCGCGAGGATCAACGTGTTCCGGAACCGGAAGAAGCGCTCATGCGCCCGGAAGTAGACGTAGAGCAACGCAATTCCGACGACCGCGAACTGGGAGAGCCAGTATGTGTACGAGGTCACCTGGATCAGCACCGACGAGCGCTCGACGAGGTTCTGGAGCGGCAGCTCGATCATCGAGTTGAGGCTGCGCTGGAAGTCGATCACCCACTGGCCATTCTCGAACGCGCGGCTGACGCTCTGGTCGGCCGCGCCGCGGGCAATCTGATAGACGACGTAGAAGCCGATCCAGATCGCGAACTGGAGCAGGAAATGCGCCCAGCCGCGCGGCAGGCGGCGTGTCGAGGCTTCCGAGTAGGCCGTCATCGAGCCGACGATTCTATCGGGGGCTCGGAGGGAGCTCAGCCCCCGATCGCGCTCATCTCGACCTTCGGTAGGTCGAGCGTGCGCTCCGAGCGGATCTCGGAATAGCGGTCTCCCCGGACGGCCCAGACGCCGCCGATCGCCTCGCCGAGCTCCTCGTCGGTGGCGCCCCCGCGCAGCAGCGCGCGCAGGTCGTGGCCACGAAGCCCGAAGAGGCAGGTGAAGAGGCGGCCGTCCGCGGTGATTCGCGCGCGTGTGCAGTCGCCGCAGAACGGCTGTGTCACCGAGGCGATCACTCCGATCTCGCCGGAGCCGTCGCAGTAGCGCCACCGGCGCGCGACCTCGCCGCGATAGGACGGCTCGACCGGTTCGAGCGGGTAGACCTCGTCGATCGTGCGCACGATCTCGGCGGCGGGGACGACGTCGTCGAGCCGCCAGCCGTTCGTGTGCCCGACGTCCATGTACTCGATGAAGCGCAGCGTGTGCGGCGTTTCCTTGAAGTGGCGCGCCAGCTCGAGGATCGAGCCGTCGTTGACTCCACGCTTGATGACCGCGTTCACCTTCACCGGCAGGCCGGCGGCCGCGGCTGCGTCGATCCCCTCCAGCACGCGCCGGACGGGGAAGTCGACGTCGTTGAGTGCCCGAAAGGCCTCGTCGTCGAGCGAGTCGAGGCTGACGGTGACCCGGCGCAGTCCGGCGTCCGCGAGCAGCCGCGCTTTCTGAGGCAGGAGCGTTCCGTTCGTCGTCAGCGTGAGGTCGACGTCGAGCGCCGCGAGCGACTCGAGTAGCCGCTCGAGCTCGCGCCGGAGCAGCGGCTCGCCGCCGGTGATCCGGATCTTCTCGACGCCGCGGGCGACGAAGAGCCGAGCCAGGCGCTCGAGCTCCTCGAAGGTCAGTAGCTCCTTCCGCTCCAGGAAGTGGTAGTCGCGCCCGAAGACCTCCTTCGGCATGCAGTAGACGCAGCGGAAGTTGCAGCGGTCGGTGACTGAGATCCGCAGATCGCGGAGCGGCCGGTCGAGCGTGTCGAGGGCATTCACGAGATTGAGAGTAGCCCGTGCGGGGCAGGATCCCGGCGACAGCGAGGAAAGGGGCACCATGGATTCCGATCGCATCGAGGGGAACCTGAAGGAAGCCGAGGGCAAGCTCACCGGTGACGAGGAGCGCGAGAAGGAGGGCCAGGCCCAGGACTCGTGGGGCAAGGCCAAGGACAGCGTCAAGGACGCGAAGGACGACGTCAAGGACGCGATCGACAAGCGGACCTAGCGCGCGTCGAGACCGAACCCGACGAGGGCGCCTTCCAGGGCGCCCTCGTCATTGAGAGGAGCCGGGATGGACAGGCAGGAGCGGGTGGAAGTGCAGGAACCGGATCGCGACGACGAGGATCGTGGCGACGACGACGAGCGCGTTGAGAGCGGCGAGGCGGCGATCGACTCGTCGGGCCGGAACCCGACGCAGCGCCGGATCGACGCGGGGAACGACGCGCCGGTGGACATCGACGACGCCGAGCCGGAC
>JACCRW010000115.1 GCA_013813345.1 Actinomycetota bacterium | reverse complement strand
TGGCGCGCCTGCCGGCTCGGGCTCTCGTTCCCGGAGATCTACGAGATGCAGGTGCGGGCGATTGTGCGGGCGGCGATCGCGGTGCGCGAGCGGACCGGCGCCGCTCCGCTCGTCGAGATCATGCATCCGCTCGTCGGCTTCGGCGAGGAGCTGCGGCGCCTGCGCGAGCTGACCGTGCGGATTGCCGGCGAGGAGGGCGAGCTCGAGTATCTCGTCGGGACGATGATCGAGCTCCCCCGCGCGTGCGTCCGCGCCGACGAGATCGCCGAGCACGCCGACTTCTTCTCCTTCGGCACGAACGACCTGACCCAGACGGCGCTAGGGATCTCCCGCGACGACGGCGGCCGCTTCCTCTCCCAGTACCTCGAGTCGGGCGTGCTCGAGCGCGATCCATTCGAGACGATCGACCAGGAAGGCGTCGGCGACCTGATGCGGATCGCGGTCGAGCGGGGCAGAAGCGCGCGCGACGACCTGAAGCTCGGGATCTGCGGCGAGCACGGCGGCGAGCCGAAGTCGGTCGCCTTCTGCCACGAGCTCGGCCTCGACTACGTCTCGTGCTCTCCGTACCGCGTGCCCCTGGCCCGGCTGGCGGCAGCGCAGGCCGCCCTCGCCGAGCAGGGCGTCAGCGTCGTCGCAATCGGCGGCTAGCTGGGGCACAAGTGCCTGCGCGTCGGACAGTTCTGCAAGGTGAGCGGCGACCCTGAGTATCACCGCTACGGCTTCCATTGCCACACCGAGGCCCAACTGAGCCGTACCGCGACGCCGAACAACTCGAGCGGCAGCGGCTGTCAGGCGGGCTACTCACCGTGCCTTCCACGCGTGGCAGATCTGAACTGCGCTGACATTCCGTCGTCGAAGAAACCGGTTCGCGTCACGGGCAGCGATCCGTACCGTCTTGACGGCGACGGCTTCGCCTGCGAGCCGTAGCGCGGACCGGCGTTTCCAGCCGACGCTGTCGCTGCTCGGAACCGCCTCGCGCATGGCTGGCAGCGTCTACGGCCCAGCGCTCTTTCGAACATGGTCAACACGAGCGTCCGTTGAGCGGCGGACGATCCCCGCATAACCAAGCGGTGCGGAGAAGCTTGTGTTGAAACAACACAAGCTAAGCAGGGTTTGTGATGTAGACGCTAGCCTTACATCATGGTACGCACGCAGATCTCCCTCACAGAGGAGCAAGCCCAGCGGCTGAAGCGGGTCGCTCGCGAGCGCGGCGTCTCGATGGCCGCGGTCATCCGCGAGGCGGTCGACGCCGTTGTGCCCGTGGTCGATCCCGAGCGCGAAGAGAAGATCAGGCGCGCGCTGGCCGCCGTCGGATCGTTTGCCGGGGGCGGGGGCAACGTTGCGGAGGAGCACGATCGGTATCTCGAAGAGGCGTACCTCGACTGGCGCTCTTCGTAGACACGTCTGCGCTCTACGCTCTCATTGATCGCAACGATCCGGTGCACGGTCTTGCGGCGAGCACTCTGGGCGAAGTCGTGCGGCTGGAGCTGCTCCTCACGCACAACTACGTCGTTGTCGAGACGATCGCGCTCGTGGAGCGGCGCCTCGGCCGCGCCGGGGTAGACAAGCTTCTTGACGAGATCCTTCCGGTCGTGGAGACGACGTGGATCGACCGCGATACGCACGAGTCCGTCGTTTCGGCTTATCGGGGTGCGTCCGCCCACGCGTCGTTCGTCGACCACACGAGCTTCGAGTTCATGCGGCTCCAAGAGCTCCGGACGGCCTTCGCTTTCGACGCGGACTTTCGCACGGCCGGCTTCGACCTCGTTCCTAGCCGAGCGGCGTGATCAGCTTCTGGTAGGCCGCCTTCGACTTCGGCTTGCTCGCGAGATCCCAGGTGGAGCCGGGGGTCGAGTCGAACTAGGACAAGAGCTCGACTCGCTTGTGGGTGCGCACGAACGTCGCTATCGAGCGCAAGGAGGCCGAGTGCGAGGAGGCGCCGCACGGCCCCAGTATCGACCCCTAGCTCGTGACGCTCAAGTACGAGATCGCGACGCTCGCGACCGCCACCCCCGCCAGTCCAAGGATCCCGATCACGCCCGGCTTGCCGTAGGCCGCGTGGCCGCGGCCGAAGCGCGAGAGCGCGAGTGCGGCCAGCACACCGCCGGCGAGCCCGCCGAGGTGGCCGCCGACCGAGATGAACTTCGCGAAGAGGAACGTGAAC
>JACCRW010000091.1 GCA_013813345.1 Actinomycetota bacterium | reverse complement strand
CGCCGCAACAGCGCGCGGTCGCCCGGCTCGTCGAGGCGCTCGACGGCGAGGGCGGCCACTTCCTGCTGGCTGGCGCGACCGGCAGCGGCAAGACCGAGGTCTACCTCCAGGCCTGCGCCGCCGCACTCGAGCGCGACCGCGGCGCGATCGTGCTCGTCCCCGAGATCGCACTGACGCCGCAGGCGCTCGGCCGCTTCCGATCCCGCTTCGGAGATCGGATCGCGGTCTTCCACTCGGGGCTCACCGAGGCCGAGCGCCGCGACGAGCGCGAACGCGTGGTCTCCGGCGAGGCGCCGATCGTCGTCGGAGCACGCTCGGCCGTCTTCGCGCCGGTGCCGCGTCTCGGCCTGATCTGCATCGACGAGGAGCACGACTCGTCCTACAAGCAGGAGTCCGATCCGCGCTACGACGCGCGCACGGTCGCCGCGAAGCGGGTCGCGCTCGAGGGCGCCGTCGCCGTCTACGGCAGCGCCACCCCGCGTCCGGAGAGCTGGGAGCGGCTCGAGCGGCTGGAGCTCGGAGGCCGGCTCGGCGCCCCGATGCCGAGCGTCAGGATCGTCGACCTTCGTCGCGAGGCCGGCTATCCGCTCTCCGCGCCGCTCCTCGCCGCGCTCGGCGCGATCTCGGAGCGCGGCGGCAAAGCGATCCTCCTCCTGAACCGACGCGGGCTCGTGCCGGCCCTGCACTGCCGGGCCTGCGGCGCCTCGCGGCGTTGCGACCAGTGCGACGTGTCGCTCACGGTCCACGGCGACGGTCGCCTCCACTGCCACCACTGTGGCCACTCCGAGCCGGAGCCCGAGAGCTGCCCCGCCTGCGGCTCGATCGAGCTCGCGCGGATCGGCGCCGGGACGCAACGACTCGAGCGCGAGCTCGCGAAGCATGTGCCCGAGCTCGAGCGGATCCGCCTCGACGCCGACACTGCCGCCAAGCGCGGCGCGCTCCAGGAGGCGCTCGAGAGGTTCGCGGCGGCCGACCGAGTCGTCCTGATCGGCACCCAGATGGTCGCGAAGGGCCATCACTTTCCAGGGGTCACGCTCTCCGCGGTCGTCGACGCGGACACCGGCCTCGGGCTGCCGGACTTCCGGGCCGAGGAGCGCACCTTCCAGCTCGTGACGCAGCTCGCCGGGAGAAGCGGCCGGGACGCGCCCGGTCATGTGATCGTCCAGACGTTCCAACCGGACGCCAGCCCGCTCGTCTTCGCGGCGCGTCATGACGTCTCCGGCTTTCTCGCCGAGGAGCTCGAGCGCCGCCGGGCGCTGGCCTATCCGCCGTTCAGCCACCTCGTCTCGATTCTCGCCTCGGGAGCCGAGGCCGGCGCGCCGGATCGGTTGCTGCGCGAGCTGCGAGCCGGCCTCGCCGGCGCCGACCTGCTCGGGCCTGCCCCTCTCCTGCGACTCCGCGGGAGGCACCGAGCCCAACTGCTCGCGAAGACCGACCGGCCGCGGGCGCTCGCGACGCGGGCTGCGGAGCTCCTGGCCGCGGCCGCGCCGGCGATGCGCCGCGCCGGCGTCAACGCGGTAGTCGACGTCGATCCGCAGTCTCTGTAGCCGTTGTCAGCCCGTGCGCGCGCATCCCCCTTGCGAGTGACGAGAACGCACAGGGCGCCGGGCTACACTCGACCGATGGCCTCTGCGGACCTGGAACACGAGCACGACCACGAAAGCGATAACGACGACGAGGAGCTCGATGCTCAGGTCGAGGTACGACGTCGCGTGGCGCTGGCGCAGATCCGGCAGTACCCCGACGCGGTGCTGCGGCTGAGGGCGAACGATGTCGACCGGTTCGACGAGAACCTCGTCCGGCTCGCCGAGCGGATGACCGAGCTGATGCACGACGCTCGCGGAGTCGGTCTTGCCGCGACGCAGGTCGGCGTCCTCCAGCGGCTCTTCGTCTTCCAGCCGAACGAGGCAGCAGAGGCGACGGTCGTCGTCAACCCGGAGCTCGTGGCGCGCTCGGCCGAGACCGATCTCGCCGACGAGGGCTGCCTCTCGCTCCAGGGTGTCCACGTTCCCGTCGAGCGGGAGACCGCCGTGACGCTGCACGGCCTCGATCTCGAGGGCAAGCCGCTCCGGCTCGAGCTCGAAGGGCCTCCTGCGCGGATCGTCCAGCACGAGCTCGACCATCTCGACGGCGTTCTGATGATCGAGCGCACGGATCCCGAGTCGCGCCGCGAGGCGCTCGCCACGCTCCGGCACCGTCCTGCTCTCTAATGGCGCAGGATGGGCAGCCGCGGAAGCGGCTACCCATCGCGCAAGACCCCTGAAG
>JACCRW010000064.1 GCA_013813345.1 Actinomycetota bacterium | reverse complement strand
GTCCCCTACGCACTCCTCGTCACCCGCCCGGGCCTCGCGTCGGCGCCTGTCGTGCCGCTCCGGCTCATCCAGACGGGCGACACCCGCAGAGGCGCCTCGCGCGCGGCCGTCTACAAGTATCCGGCGGCCGCGTTCGGCCCGGCCGCGAGCTACACCGGCCCGCCGGTGACCGAGAGCGGCGGCGAGACCCTCTACCGGATCCGCGTCGACGAGCCCGCCGTGAACCTCGGCGCGGCCGTGATCGTGTCGTCGCCCGGCTCGCTGATCCACCCCTGGGTGCTCGGCTCGCCCGACGAGAACGACGTCCAGGGCTACGCCGGCACGCCGGTGAACGTGAACAACCTGACGATCGACTATCCGCTCGATATCGGCGCCGCGGGCACGGTCTTCCCGCGCACGAAGAGCTACTACGTCTCGGTCGACTCCGGTCGCGACCCCTTCACCGGCCGCTCGCTCGGCGGGCAATACGTTCTCCGAGCCTGGGTGAACGATGTCGAGCCGCCGCTCCTCGGCCTGATCACCGCCCGCATCTCCGCGGGCCGCCCGACGATCGCGCTTCGCGTCCTCGACGACGGCGCCGGCGTCAACCCGTACTCGCTGGCGATCGCCTACGGACGGACGCTGATCGGGGCCGCCGCCTACGACCCGAGCTCCGGGATCGCGCTCTTCCCGCTCTCTCGAGCAGCGCCGGCGCTGAAGGCGGGCAAGCGCACGCTCTCGGCCGAGGCGGCCGATTTCCAGGAGGCGAAGAACGTCGACTCCGTGGGGGACGAGCTGCTTCCGAACACGGCTTTCGCACGCGGGCCGATCCGGGTCGTCGCCGGTCCGACGGTGACGTGGCTCGCTCCCGAGGTGCGCGACTGTGCTGCGGCCCGCACCCCGCTCGTCGTCCTCGCCGGCTCGACCGCGAAGGTGCGCTCGGTCCGGTTCTTCGACGGGCGCAGGGCGATCGGCGCGGGACGCGGGATCGGAGCCGGCCTGTACAGCGGCACCTGGCGGCGCGGCGGCGCGGCGAAGGGACCGCACACGCTGCGTGCGATCGTCACCGACGCAACCGGCCGCAAGGCCGAGGCGCGGCGGCTCGTGCGCGTCTGCGGCTGAGCCCCGAAGCCGTAGGCCGCAAGGTCGCGGTCGTCACGGGCGCCTCGAGCGGGATCGGCGAGGCGACGGCTCGGGAGCTCGCGAGGCGCGGCTGGCTCTGCGTCCTGCTGGCACGGCGGCTGGAGCGCCTGGAGGCGCTCGCGACCGAGCTCGGCGGTGGCTTCGAGGTCTGCGACGTGACGGATCGGGAGCAGGTGGAACGGGCGGCTGCAGCGACGCTCGCCCGCCATGAGCGCATCGACCTGCTCGTCAACAACGCGGGCATCGCGGGGCGCGGCGACATCCTCAGGCTCGAGCCGGAACGGATCGAGACGCTGCTCGCGACGAACTACCTCGGTGGCGTTTGGTGCACGCGGGCGTTCCTTCCCGGTCTTGGACGCGGCTCGCACGTCGTCAACGTCGTCTCGGTAGCAGGCGCCGTGGCGCTGGGCTCGGCCGGGCCGTACGCCGCTTCCAAGCACGCCCAGCTTGCGTTCTCGCGCTCGCTCTCGGCCCTGCTCGCACCGAGGGGGATCGCCGTCCACACGATCCTGCCCGGATTCGTCGAGACGGAGGGCTTCCCCCAGCGGGAGCGACTCCGCGGGCTCGCCTATCGCGCGGTCGTGACCCCGACATTCGTCGCCGAGCGGATCGTGAACGCGGTCGAGGAGGACAAGCGCGAGCTCTTCGTCCCTCGCTGGTACCGCGCTTTCGTGGTCGCTCAGGCGCTCGCGCCCTCGCTCGTCGCGCGCCTCGCGTCGCGCTCAGGCCGGGGCTAGAGTCTGCGGGCGCCGACCCAGGTACTCGCGTACCAGGAGTCGTGGATGCTCGAGATCTTGACGACGTCGCCGCTATGCGGGGCGTGGATGAACTGGCCTCCGCCGATGTAGATCCCCATGTGGCCGAGCCCGTTGAAGAAGACGAGGTCGCCCGCCTCGAGTTGGTCTCTGGAGACGGCCGTGCCCATCCCGTACTGCGTTGCAGCGTGGTGCGGGAGCAAGACCCCGAGCTTGGCATACACGTACATGCTGAAACCGGAGCAGTCGAAACCGGACGGATCGCCGCCGCCCCAGCGGTAGGGAACGCCGAGGTACTGCATCGCGATCCCGACGACGCCGCCGTAGCGGGCTGCTGGGGCGACCGGCGGCACGGCTTCGACACTCGGTGCGACGGATGGTGGGTCGGCCGCAGCGGCAACAGCCGGAGCGAGCACCGCCGCCTCGGCCGGAGGCGCCGCCGGCCGTACAGCCGCCTGGCGCCGGATCGCCGCCGCGAGCCTAGCTCTCGCCTGCGCCTCGAGCTGCGCCTGGCGGCGCGCCTCTGCGGCCTCGAGCTCGGCGATCTGGCCCTGGATCGAGCTGAGCATGCGCTGGCGCTCACGGAGCTGGCCCTCGATCGCGGTGCGCCGGCTCGCACGCTCGGCGACGACCTTCGCCTGCGCCTTGCGTGCGGCGTCGAGCCGCTGCTTACGCGAACCCACCTCGGCCTTGAACGCCTTGACCTCGCGCAGCACGCGCGCGTCCTGCTCGGAGACCCGCTCGACCGCATCGAGTCGGCTCAGCAAATCGTCGAGCGACTCGGCGCCGAGCAGCACCTCCACGGCGGACGACTCGCGTCCGTTCACGTAGAGCGCGACGAGTCGCTCGGACAAATGTCTCTGGGCTCCTGCGAGGCTCGAGCGCGCGATCACGAGATGGCGCGCGTTCGTCTTCAGCTCCGCCTCGATCCCGTCGAGTCGGATCGTCGCGAGGTTGTAGGCTTCGGCGGCATGTCCGAGCTGACCGTCGATCGCGTGGATCTGCTCGAGGACGTCCTGGGCCTCCGCCCGCTTGGCCGTGATGCTCGGATCGGCGGACGCCGATTTTACGGAGCCGCCGACGCCGGCCACGAGAACGGCCGCGAGTAGGACGAGAAACGCTGGCGCCTGCCGT
>JACCRW010000019.1 GCA_013813345.1 Actinomycetota bacterium | reverse complement strand
CTGAGTCTAGGGACGCAGTCCGACGGGGAACGAATCCTGCACTTTCCGCGTTGAAAGCGGGATGGCCCGGATCACGATCTATACGACGCGCTGGTGCGGCTATTGCGTTCGCGCTAAGGCGCTGCTGAACACGAAGGGCATTGCCTACGACGAGATCTCGCTCGACGGCGATCAGGCTTTCCGCCAGACGCTGCGCGAGCTGACCGGCGGCTGGTCGGTGCCGCAGATCCTGATCGACGAGGAGCCAATCGGCGGCTACACCGAGCTCTGGCGCCTCGACAAGACGGGCGCGCTCGACGAGAGGCTCGCCGCGTAGCTGAGCTTGTGTTTCACCAACACAAGCAGTTCGTCCCTCGGCTCGGTTGCGCGGGCCGAAGAGCGCTTGTGTTGTTCCAACACAAGCCTTTCTAGCGCTGGCAGCGGGGGCAGTACCACGTGCTGCGGCCGCCGATGCGGGTCTTCGAGAGCTCCGTGCCGCAGCGGTCGCACGGCTCGCCCGTCCGCCCGTAGGCCTTGAACTCGCGCTGCATCGTCCCTGACGAGCCGTCGGGAAGCCGATAGGTGCTGAGCGTCGAGCCCTGGCGGGCGACGCCGAGCTCGAGCGCTTTGCGAATCGCACGGTGCAGGCGCCGGAGCTCGTCCGGCTCGAGCGTTCCCGCCTCGCGGAGCGGCTGCAACCGCGCGTACCAGAGGGCCTCGTCGACGTAGATGTTCCCGAGCCCGGCGAGCGTGCGCTGGTCGAGCAGCGCGGCCTTGAGCGGGGCGCGGCGGCCCGCCAGGCTCTCCCCCAGCCGCTTCGCGGTGAACGCGGGCAGCAGGGGTTCTTCGCCGAGCCGCGCCGCGAGGTACGGCTCGAGCTCGTCGAGCTCGAGCAGGAGCCAAGTGCCGAACCGGCGGACATCCTTGTAGGCGACGCTCGTGCTGTCGTCGAGAGCGAGAAGCGCTCGCCGGTGCGGATCGCCGTCGAGCGCATCTGCTCGCAGCGAGCCGGTCATGCGGAGGTGAATGAGGAGCGCTCGGCCGGACTCGAAGCGGACGATCAGGTACTTGCCCCGCCGATCGACCCTCGCCACGCGCTCGCCGCGCAGCTCCGCGGCGACCTCGACGGGGTCGAGCGGCCGCGTCAGCCTCGGATCGTCGATCTCGACATCGACGAGCGTCCGCCCTTCGAGGGCTGGCGCGATCGCCCGGCGGACGCTCTCGACCTCGGGTAGCTCAGGCACGGGCCGGCGGCGGCGGGAAGAACGACGGGTAGACAACGCGACCGCGAAGCGCCGGGTCGTACCCGCTGAGTGGATACACCATCCAAGCTGCGTCTGGCGTTCTCGGGTCGGGACGCTCGAGCCCGAGCGCACTCGCCGAGCGGAAGCCGAAGCGAGGGTAGTAGGCGGGAATTCCCTCCACGATGACAAGCGATTCGCCAAGCTCGTCCGCCGCCGCGAGAGCAGCCTCGACGAGCGCCACACCCACGCCTTGCCGCTGGCGGTCGGGCCGTACCGACATCGGCGTCAGGATCAACACCTTGACGTCCTGGCCTTCGAGCTCCACCCAACTGAGCATCGTGTGCCCGATGATCTCGCCCGCTTCCTCAGCAACGAACGCGAGCTCAGGGATGAAGGCAGGCGAGGCACGGATCTGCTCGGCGAACCTCGCGACGTCCCGGTACCCGAAGGCGGCTTCGATGACCTGCGAGATCTCGGCTTCGTCCTCAGGGCGCTCGAGGCGAATCATCAAGCGACGACGTCGAGCAGGATCGGGCATTCCGGTGGGGGGACGTCACCGATGGCGTAGGCGAGGAGCACCTCCGCGACACCCGTCTCCGCCTCGTCGTCGCTACGAGCGTGGATCTCCGCGAGAACGTCCCCTTCGGCGACGCGATCTCCCCGTTTCGCCCGGCAGACGACGCCGACGGCGTGGTCGATCTCGTCGCCCTTGGCCGCCCGGCCCGCGCCGAGGTGTAGCGCAGCGTGGCCGACGTCGATCGCGCCGAGCCACGTGACGTAGCCGGCGACGGGCGCCCGCAGCTCTTGGACGACTGCCGCCCGAGGCAACACGCCGGGGTCGGGGTCGCCCCCCTGCGCTCGGATCCACCGCTCGTAAACAGCGAGCGCCGAGCCGTCTGCGACCGCGGCATCGGCACGGCGACGGCCTTCGGCTGCGTCGATCCCGAGGTCTGCGAGCGCAAGCAGGCGCGCGCAGGCGTCGAGGACGAGCTCGGTGAAGTCGGGCGGGCCCTCACCGCAGACGGTCGCGCGCGCCTCGACGATCTCGAGCGCGTTCCCGACCGCGGCGCCGAGCGGCTGATCCATGTCGGTGAGGAGGCAGACGACCTCGCGCCCCGCGTGCCGGCCCAGCTCGAGCATCGCCTCGGCGAGCACCCGCGCATCCTCGAGCGATTTCATGAAGGCGCCGTCGCCGACCTTGACGTCGAGCACGATTGCGGCGGCCCCGCCGGCGATCTTCTTCGACATGATCGACGAGGCGATCAGCGGCACGATGTCGACCGTCGCCGTCACGTCTCGGAGGCCGTAGAGCTGCTTGTCGGCCGGCACGAGATCGTCGGTTTGCCCGATGATCGCGAGCCCGACGTCCCGCACCTGCTCGACGAACGCGTCGACCGAAAGATCGACCGAGAACCCGGGGATCGATTCGAGCTTGTCGAGCGTGCCGCCGGTGTGCCCGAGCCCGCGCCCGCTCATCTTCCCCACCGGAACGCCGCAGGCCGCGACGATGGGGCCGACCGCGATCGTCGTCTTGTCTCCCACGCCACCCGTCGAGTGCTTATCGACGACCTTCCGTCCGAGCG
>JACCRW010000397.1 GCA_013813345.1 Actinomycetota bacterium | reverse complement strand
GCCGGCGACGACTACCGCGCGTTCCTCGGCCGCCAGGGAGTCGACGCTGCGGATGGAGCCGTCGTCGACGAGGCTGGGAACGAGCTCGGCCGCCACGACGGCTACTGGCGCTACACACCTGGTCAGCGCAAAGGGCTGGGGATCGCGGCGCCGAAGCCGCTCTACGCGCTCCGCACCGACGCGGCGACGAACACCGTCGTCGTCGGGCCGAAGGCGGCCCTGGGCTGCGCCGACGTCCACGTTCGCGGACGGCTGCACCTGCCGGTCGCACGAGCGGAGGCGAAGCTCCGCTATCGCTCGCCGGCGGCGCCCGCGCGCGTCTTTCCCTGTGACGGCGGCTTCCGGCTCGAGTTGGAGGAGCCGGCCTACGCGGTAGCGCCCGGACAGGTGGTCGCCCTCTACGACGACGGTGCGATCGTCGGCTGCGGTGTGGTGTCGTCCGCGAGTCGTAACTAGGATTCCGCCGTGCCGATTCTCGCCTCGACTGCCGGTGACGTCGCCTACTACGCGCTAGCGCTCTTCCTCGTCGCCGTCGGCCTCGGTCTCGGCTACATGTTCCTGCGCCTCGCCGGAACCTTCACACGACTCTCCTCGTTGATCCAGGGGACGGAGCAGGAGCTGCTGCCGGTGATCGCCAAGGTCGGTGTCAGCGTCGACAAGGTGAACGGGCAGCTCGACAAGGTGGATCAGATGAGCGACAGCGCAGTGGACATGGCCGACAGCGTCGATACCGCGGTACGTGCGGTGAGCATGGCGATCGCCCGGCCGGTGCAAAAGGTCTCGGGCCTTGCCGCCGGGCTCAGTCATGGAGCATCCGCCTTTAAGGCGCGCCGCGACTTCGGCGATGCCGTCCGCGTCGGCAAGGACGCCGCCGCCCGTCGCGAGCGCGATCTCGCCGACGAGCTCCGGCAGGCCGGCGACGACGGACTCTCCTAGTGGACGAGATCACGGTCACAGTTCCGCGGGAGCGCCCGTTCGGCGCGGTTGCGGGGCTCGTGCTCGGTGGGGTGGCAGCGCGCCATGAGCTGACCCTCGACGTGCTCGACGATCTCCAGATCGCGCTCGAGACCCTGCTCGAGCGCGAAGACGACGCGCGCGAGGTGAACGTCGTCCTCCGGATCGATTCCGGCAGCGTCCAGGTCTCGGTCGGTCCCTTCGAGCCGGCAGCGCTCGCGGAGCTCGACGAGGAGCCCGGTGAGGAGCTGGGGCTGCGGCGGCTGCTCGACGCAGTCGTCGACGACGTCTCGGTGGACGAGCGTGCGGACGGCTGCTGGGTCGACCTCCGCAAGGGCTACGCGCTCGCGGCGCAGGACGAGCGCTGATGCCGCGCGAGTCCGACCGGATCCTCCTCCGCCGCTACCACGAGCACGGCGACCTCGCCGCCCGCGAGCAGCTGATCGAGCAGTACCTCTCGCTCGTCCGCTCGCTGGCGCGGCGCTACAGCTACCGCGGCGAGCAGCTCGACGATCTCGTCCAGATCGGCAGCATCGGCCTGATCAAGGCGATCGACCGCTTCGATCTCGACCGCGGCGTCGAGCTGACGACGTACGCGACGCCGAACATCATCGGCGAGATCAAGCGCCATTTCCGCGACAAGGGCTGGGCCGTGCGCGTGCCGCGCGGGCTCCAAGAGCTGAACGTGCAGCTCTCGAAGCTGATCGAGGACCTGACGGTGCAGCACGGTCGCTCGCCGACGATCCCCGAGCTCGCGAAGGCGGCGAGTGTGGAGGAGGAGGAGGTGCTCGAGGCGCTCGAGTCGGGCCGCGCCTATACCTCGCTCTCGCTCTCGTCCGGCGGCTCAGACGAGGACGGTGAGCTCGATCCGCTGGAGTCGCTCGGAACCGAGGAGCATCAGTACTCCGTCTCGGAGGATCGCGCCGTGCTCGCGCCGGGATTCCGCGCCCTCGACGAGCGCGAGCGGCGGATTCTCCACCTGCGCTTCTTCGACGGGTTGACGCAGTCGCAGATCGCCCAGCAGGTCGGGATCTCGCAGATGCACGTCTCGCGGCTGATCCGGCGCGCGCTCGAGAAGATCCGCGCCGAGATCGCGAGCGACGAGGATTTCGGCGAGGACGTAGGCGGCAAGCCGGTTCAGCGCGCCGCCGGCTAGCTCTGTCAGCGCGCCGCCGCTAGCTCTGAGAGCCTGCAAGATCTGCCGCGCGCCTCACGAGCTGGGCGGAGACGCGCAACGCGGCAACGACATCTGAAAGCTGCACTGCCTTCGAGCAGTCAACGCTCACGCCGCCATCAGCCGTGAATTCGTTGAATCGCACGCCGATTGTCAAGAGTCCGTTCTCGGGCGCGGGCCCGCCCGTCGAAAAGCTCACGCCATTCTTCACTGATTCCGCTGGTCTCGCCAGATAGGGAACCAGTCGACGTAGTCGGGAAGTTCAGCCTCCAAGAATCGTCGCACTGGGTTGTTGTGTGACGTCGTCGGGTTGAACGCCCGGCTCATGTTAGGACCAGGCGGGGAATTCGGGTCAACCAAGAGCGAGATCACGGAGTAGAGCTTGTCCTGATACGCACTGATGAAGAAATAGAGCGCCTTGTACGAAACGATCAGTCGCGAGGTCGCTCGCGGCGCATCACGTCCCGGAGGCCTGCCGCTCCGAAACAGACTCATGACCTCGTGAAGTTGCCGGATGTCGTCCGCGACCTCCTTCACCGCCTGGAGGTGGGATTCGCTCAAGAGCGGGAGAAATCGAAGAATGTCCGAAGCTGCCTCGCCAGCTCGCATGCGAATCGTCGACGAACAGCGAGGATGGCTGACCAAGGCTGCGTCTAGCTCTGCCGAGGCTGATTGAAGCTCCTCGGCCATCTCATCGAGCGCGCGAATAGCCTCCTCGCCCGTGAACGTGCTCATCGTCTCAACCTAGCTCCATTACCACCGGATGAATATGGGTCGTCCCTACAATCCTCGACGTGCGTACCACCGCCGAGCTCCGCGAGGGCTTCCTCTCCTTCTTCGAGGAGCGAGGGCACCGCCGCTTTCCCTCCTGGTCGCTGATCCCACCGCCCGAGGATCCGTCGACGCTCTTCATCTCGGCCGGGATGCAGCCGCTGAAGCCGTACTTCTCGGGGGCAAAGCAGCCGCCGGCCCCGCGCTTCACGACTGTGCAGAAAGTGCTTCGCGCAGGCGGCAAAGACACCGATCTCGACGAGGTCGGACTCACGGCTCGTCACGCCTCGATGTTCGAGATGCTCGGCAACTTCTCGTTCGGCGACTACTTCAAGGACGGCGCGATCGACTACGCCTGGGAGTTCGCGACCGAGCAGATGGGGCTCGACGGCGACCGGATCTGGCCGACTGTGT